>JASFJF010000005.1:0-24567 GCA_050122255.1 Desulfobacterales bacterium | reverse complement strand
GATGGTTGTTATAATCCAAGAGCCTTTTCTAACGCCTCCTCTTTGGATTTACAGTCGATGCACTGAGTCGTAACCGGCCGAGCTTTTAGCCTTTTTAACGAAATATCTTCGCCGCATGAATCGCAAATGCCGTAGGTGTCATTTTCCAGGCGGGCGATGGCCTCTTTGATTTTTTTAATCAATTTATGTTCTCTATCGCGGATTCGCAGCATGAAATTGCGGTCGGCTTCAAGTGCGGCACGATCAGTCGGGTCTGGGAAATTCTCTTTTGGTACCGTCATACCGGACACGGTATCACCCGCCTGGTCCAAAAGCTCTTCCAGCCAATCTGTCAGCAATTTTTTAAAATATTCTTTATCTTTCTTTTTCATCGGCAAACCTCTAGCCTTTCCAGTACTGATAAGGACTTTCAAAAATTGCTTTCAATAGCACAACTCAATTTGCCTGTAAAGCCTTAATTGCTTTTTTCAACATTTTGCCAATTATACCACCTTGGCACTCAGGCGACAACAGATGATCGTCATTTGACGACGATTATTTATGCTAATATCGGCCCGTTTCATAAAAATACAAACTATTTTAATAACTTATAGGATTTCTTTGAGAAACCTTTCAAGCTGTTTCATGTTGCTGACGTTGTAGATTTTAGCAGGATAATCGGGTGGTATAATCTTTTTTAACAGGCCGGTCAGGACCCTTCCCGGCCCGACTTCCACGAACGTATCCATCTTTTGCTGTATCAATGTATTTATGGCATCATACCACTTAACCGGGCTGCACAGCTGCTGCTGCATACCCGCTTTGATCTCATCTGCGTCGGTGGCCATTTCGCCGGTCACATTTAAAATCAGGGTTTTTTGGGGTCGATGAAAATTGATTTCCGAGAGCAGGGCATTAAACTCTTCTTCAGCACCCTTTATGAGCTCGCTGTGCCAGGCGCCGCTAACCTTAATTGGTATGGCTTTAGCGCCTTTTTGGCCGGCAAGCGCTGAAACCCGTTCAACGGTTTCCGGTGAACCGGTGATGACAATCTGCAATTCGCTATTGTGGTTGGCCACTGACACAGTGCCTTGCGGCTGAACTTCGGCGACCAATGCTGCCACGTCACCTATGGGAAGGCCTACAATGGCATGCATCGCGCCCTTGTTTTTGAGGGATTCGCGATGCATGAGCGTACCTCTATGATATACCAGTTTAACGGTATCTTCAGCCGATACAACACCAGCGGCGTTTAAAGCGCTATACTCTCCCAGGCTGTGGCCGGCGCAAAAATCGTAGGTCACGCCTTCTTTGTTTAAAACTGCCAGGCACGCCAGATTTACTGTTGTCACGGCAGGTTGCAGATTGACCGTCTGAGTCAGATCTTCCATGGGGCCCTTGAAACAAAGGTTGGATACGTGCATTTTAAGCGTTTCTTCGGCCATATCAAAGATTTCGCGCACAACGTCATATTCCTGATAAAATTCTGCGCCCATGCCGATGATCTGCGAACCCTGACCGGGAAATAGAAGTGCTGTTTTGCGCATATAAATCCTCCGGATTTATTGTCCGTTGAACGAACTATTTTATTCGTCTAAATTAAACAGCTTTCGAACCGAATCAATGTAAAATGATTTGTCATCGCGCATGCCGTTTTGTTTCAAAAACCGGGTGGGATCGTGCAGTATTTTATTGATAAGTGATTCGGCCATTTTACGAACTCCCCTGGCTTCCCGCTCTGATATCATGCTGGTTTGCAGGGTCTTTTTCAGTTCAGCTTCGGCAATGGCGGTCATTTTTTTTCGCAAGGCGACAATGGTCGGAACCACATCCAGGCTTTCATACCATTCCCGAAATCGAATCACCGCTTCATCCACGATGCGTTCACCCTTTATAGCCTCTTTATGGCGATCTTCGATGTTTTCGTCTATGATGCCTTTCAAGTCATCGATATCATACACATAAGAGTTTGAAAGCCGGTTAATGTCCGGGTCGATGTCCCGGGGGACGGCAATATCAATAAAGAAAAGCGGTCGATTTTTGCGTTTACGAGTGATGCCTTTGACCTGATCGGGCCGAATCACATATTCAGGGGAACTGGTTGAACTAATAATAATATCAACTGTTTTTAAACTTTCCGGGATTTCTTCAAACCGAATGGCCTGTCCGTTGAACTGCGTGGCCAGTTCAACACCGTTTTCAAATGTTCGGTTGGCAACCATGACCAGATCGACCTTGCTGCGGATGAGGTGCTCGACCGCCAGCTCAGCCATTTCCCCGGCACCGATGAGCAACACTTTTTTACCTTCCAGTTCACCGAAAATTTTGCGGGCAAGCTCAACCGCGGCATAACTGATGGAAACGGCGCGGTCGCCTATGCCGGTTTCAGAACGTATCTTTTTGGCGACAAAAAAGGTGCGATGCAAGAGGCGATTTAGAATGACGCCGGAGGTTTTTTCTTCAGTAGCAGTTCGGTAGGCCGCTTTGATCTGGCCCAGAATTTGAGGCTCGCCGACGACCATGGAATCCAGGCTCGCAGCAACACGAAATACGTGCCGCACCGCTTCATTGCCCTTATGGACATAAAGGGCGCTTTCAAATTGCTGCAGCGGGATTTTATTTAATTCGGCAATGAAGTTTTTGGTTTCAGCCACAGCCCGGTTGCTGTCGTCTGTAACCACCAAAACTTCCACCCGGTTGCAGGTTGAATAAAGCAAGGCTTCCTTGATGAATGCCTTTTGCATGAGCGAATGCAGGGCGGATTTCGACTGGTCGTCCGTAAAGGCGATACACTCCCGCAACTCGATCGGAGCGGTATTATGATTTATGCCCAGTAAAACGATATCCAGCATGATTAAATTGGCCGCTAACCTATCAATTAAATAATGCGATTATTTTCTAACGCAAAATTTAACTTATCAAAATTTTGTAAATTCCTCGTGATGTCCTTCCATTAAGAGATTGACACCTAAAAAAGTGAAAATCAGCACCGCGAAGCCGATGATGGCCATGATGGCCGACCGCCGCCCGCGCCACCCGACGGTCAACCGCCCGTGCAGCAAAACGGCATAAAACAACCAGATAATTCCGGCCCAGACCTCTTTGGGATCCCAGCTCCAGAACCGGCCCCAGACGGCCTTGGCATAAACAAATCCGGTGATCAGGCCCAGCGTCAGCATGGCAAAACCGACCACGATGCAGACATAGCCTATATTATCCATCCTTTCCAGCGACGGTAGCCGTTTAAAAAAGAAGCGATGTTTCTTGGTTTTAATTTCGTTTTCTTGAAGCAGATACAAAATCCCCAGCCCGCAGGCGAGGGCAAACGCCGCTTCACCGATAAAGATGACACTTACATGGCTGACCAGCCAAAAGCTTTTGAAAATTTTAGTGACCGCAGCGGGTTCATTGGGGAATTGCGATGCTGCGAGCATTATAATTGTCAGAATGGGGGCTGCAAATACGCCTAATATTTTTAAATTAAATTTAAGGGTAATGCCCAAAAATACACCGGCGATTGTCCAGCCGGCAAACGAGAGCGTTTCATGCATATTGCTAACCGGTAGGTGGCCGCTCTGCACAAAGCCGTAAACGATGGTCAGGGTATGGAAAAGGAAACCGATCAACAGCAGAAAAAAACCCGCGCGTTGCATATAGTCTTTTTGAAGAAATAGATACGCAAAATAGCTGATCGAGCTGAGCAGGTACAGTACGATGCTAACCAGGATTATCGCTTCCATTCATACTCCGTTGTCGGTTGGCCCGTTGTGCCGGTTTTCCCGTTGGACCCGTTAAAATCGGATATTGTCTGCTTTAAAAATTTAACCGTTAATGGGGCTGGCCAGTATAAGCCAAAATGCCTCAATTTTCTTTCAAGATTCAGGCATTAATTCATCAATTTTAAAACTCTCTCCAAGGACTTCATGCAGCAGGGCATCGATGTCATTCGCATTTTTGGCTTTAATCAGCCCGATGAGATCTTTTTCAATTAATTCATTAAACAGGGCCTTATGCGCCTCGGGCTCATGGGACTGATTTAATAGCTTGTCGCGAATAGCCCCCATTAAACGTAAAAAACCGGCATATTCTTCGCCGAATTGGGTTTCCAGGTCGAGTCGCAGCCGTTTTGCCAGGGCCGGGCTTTTGCCTGAAGTGGAAATCGTAATCACCAGATCTCCACGGCGAACAATGGCCGGCAGGATAAAATTGCACACCTCGGGCCGGTCGGCAATGTTACACAGGATGTTGACCCGCTCGGCATCCTCGCTGATCTGCCGGTTTAAATTTTCATCGTTGGTAGCGCCAATCACCAGAAACATTTTTTCCACATCACTGCTGCGATATGAGCGCTCTTTTAATTGGATCGATCCCTTTGCTGCCAGTTTCTTCAATTGAGGTGTGGGTTCGGGGCTGATGACCGTCACCCGTGCCCCGCAATCCAGCAGGGTGATTACCTTGCGGGTGCCCACCCCACCGCCACCGACAACCAGACAATTGCGGTTGTGTATATCTAAATTCACAGGATAGTATTTCATTGGATTTTTATATCAAGTATTGATATCCGGCAGTAAAGACCTTCTGTTTTAAAAAAGGTTTCAGGTGTCAGTGTTCGGGTGTCAGTAAACAGATGACAAAAAACAGCGAACTGGGGACAATTTGGTCGCATCATCTTGCAGTTGCTTTCATCTGCCATCCGACCTCGACTCGCATTCCTTCGACATAAACTCAGGCCGTAAGTGCTTGTCACAGGCTGTCTTTGAAAACCAGACACCAGACACCAGACACCTGATAGGCAACCAAAAGCCTGATGCTAAAAAGGATATCAGCTGGTTATGATAAACAACATAATCTTATGCACGGACCTCCAGTTCCATGAGATCATCGGCTAGGACGAGATGACCACTGTAGGTCTGGCGGCATTCTGCTACAATGTCTGCTTTTTCACACTCCGGATAAAAGTGGGTTAAGACCAGATTGCCAACGCCGGCCTTGGTTGCCAATTCGCCTGCTAGCGAAGGCGTCAGGTGACCGGGCGCCCGCAGTTTGTCTGGAAGGGCGCACTCACAAATCAACAGGTTCGTATCTTTTGCAAGTTCGATGATTGTTTCACTATAATCCGTATCCCCGGTGTAAACAACGGAATACCCATCAGGGCTGCTAATGCGGAAGGCGACGCTTTCCGGGTTGTGTTTCACCGGAGCGGTGTACGCTGAAAAATCCTCGAAAGTAATCGCATCGGCATTCTGGTTATCAAATTCAATTATCTCCAGCAGGCCGGGCGTCAGCTCAATCCAGTGCCCGTAAACCTTTTTTAACCCTTCATAAAAATTCAGTAAACCGCGGCCACCGGCTATCGTCAGAGGGTTTTTGCGGCGGCTGCCGTCCGGGTATTTGGTGGCAAAAACAAGGGGAACGAATTCGCTCGTGTGGTCGGGGTGAAAGTGGCTGTAAAAGATATGGGTTAAATCGAAAATGGTCGTATCGGCTTCCAGCAGGCGCCGCATGGTACCCGGACCGCTATCAAACAACATTTTTGAAGCTCCGACCTGCATCAAGACCGAACACGAACTGCGCGCCAATGAGGGCACACAGGTCCCCGACCCCAGAATTATTACCTTAATACCAGCATCTTTTTTTGCCATGTCTTATCCACCTGTTATAACTTAAGGACTCATTAACCGATTCAAAAGTGGAGCATACACGTTCGTATTCGAGCATTTTGAAGCGGTTTTTAACGCAGCCATTGAGCGTTAGATGCATTTTTAAGATAGCTTCTACTTGGGTTCCGCGCGACGCGCAGTCCGCCCGATAATCCAGGACAGCAACTTTTTATCATCCTTTACATCAATGATATCTTTTAGATTACTGAGCTCAATTTCTGCCCTGGCCATGTTCTTATGGCCGCCGGCATTCCCCAGTGAACCAAATCCCTCTTTGGCGACCTTGCCGGCGTTTTTGCGGATACCGTCGTTTCGAAAAATGATCGTCAATTTTTTTTCGCAGATTCCGGACACAATGCTCCAGGTGACGGTATTGACGCGCATAAAAAAATCGGCAATCAGCACGCAAACATCCGGATTGACCACATTTCCCAGATGGACGTAAACTTTTCCTTTCCGCCGGCGCATGTTCTGGAGGGCAATTTTAAAATATTTCAGAAGATCGAATCGAAGGTCAGCCTGTTCGATTTTGCGGGCCAAATGGATATTGGCGTAGCGAAATAGATATTGAAAAGCACGCACATCTTCAATCTGTGTTTGTCCCTTGAAGTCATTGGTGTCGGTTTTAATGCCATGATACAGACCGGTCGCCAGCTTGGTTGATGGCTGTATTTTGGCCGAACGCAGATACTCGGTCAAAATGGTGGAAGTGGCGCCATAGTTCGGCCGAATATCCATATACGAAGCTTTGCAACCCGAATCAGGATGGTGGTCGATGATGACGTCCACATCAAGGTTCGACATAATTTCATTATGATCCGGCTGGGAGTCGACAATGACCACTCGGCTGAACTGGTCCGCCTGAATATCAGCGAAAGGAATCATTTTTACGCCCAGCAACCGTATCATGGCCAGATTGTCCGGTCGATTGATGGTGTTGATATTAGTAATGGTCACATTGGGAACCCTGCGCCATAGCAGACGCCGAACGGCCATTGCGCTGGCGATGGCATCTGGATCGGCATTTATAACGATCAGCACCTGGTGGCTGCCGGAGAATTGATTGAAAAAGCGCCGTAATTTTTCGGGGACAGATCGGCTCATAAGAAATTGATATTCTGCAATAAATGTCTGGATATTACGATGGGTGCTTTAAGATTACAATAGGATTTTCGAAATTTAGTGTCCTAAATTAAAGCCCGGCTCACGAAGAGCCGGGCTATTTCTGATTTAAGCTGCAATCAGGCCGTCGTAAACACGATTTTATCGCCTTCAACTTCAGCCCGAACCCGGGCGCCTTCCGATACATTGCCCTCCAGGATCTCCAAAGATAACGGGTTTTCAATATGTTGCTGGATAACCCGTTTAAGCGGCCGGGCACCAAAAACTGGATCATAACCCTGTTTGGCGATCAGCTCCTTTGAATCGTCAGATAATATAAGCTCGATATTCCTGTCAGCAAGGCGGCGACCCAGCCGGTTCATCTGGATATCCACAATTTTGAGGATTTCAGCGGCCGTCAAGCTCTGGAAGATAATAATTTCATCAATGCGGTTTAAAAATTCAGGTCGAAAACTGGCTCGCAGGGCCTCGGTCACGCGTTTCTCCATTTCCTCTCGGTTGGCTGCAGCCAGTTCCTGAATGTATTGGCTGCCCACATTGGAGGTCATGATGACAATCGTATTTTTAAAATCAACCGTACGTCCGTGACCGTCGGTCATACGCCCGTCATCTAAAATTTGTAACATGATATTAAATACTTCTGGGTGCGCCTTTTCGATTTCATCAAACAGGACCACCGAATACGGTCGGCGGCGGACCGCTTCGGTCAGATATCCGCCTTCTTCATAGCCGACATAGCCAGGAGGCGCACCGATCATCCGGGCAACAGAATGCTTCTCCATATACTCGGACATGTCAATGCGAACGATAGCCTGTTCACTATCAAAGATAAATTCGGCCAGCGCTTTGGCCAGCTCAGTTTTGCCAACACCGGTAGGCCCCATAAAGATGAAGGAACCGATCGGGCGGTTGGGATCCTGAAGCCCGGAACGCGCCCTGCGCACGGCATTGGATACGGCGGCAACCGCTTCTTGCTGACCGATCACGCGCCGGTGCAGCCGGTCTTCCATACGAACCAGTTTGTCACGTTCACCTTCGAGCATTTTGCTGACTGGAATACCGGTCCAGCGAGATACCACTTCAGCCACATCTTCGTCATCAACTTCTTCTTTGAGCATTTTGCTGGATTGCTGCAGCTCGGAGAGTTTTTGATTGGCTTCCTGCAGTTGTTTGTCAAGCTCCAGAGCTTTACCATATCTCAGTTCAGCCACCCTGGCCAGATTGCCCTCTCTTTCGGCCAGCTGTGCCTCGGTGCTCAGCTGCTCTTGCTCCTCCTTTATTGTGCGGATCGCCTGGATCAGATCCTTTTCATTTTGCCAGTGACCTTTCATTTGAGTGAGCTCTTCATTCATTTCAGCCAGCTCAAATTCAAGTTTCTGCAGGCGATCTTTAGAAGCCGGGTCCTTTTCTTTTTTGAGGGCCTGGCGTTCGATCTCGGCCTGGGTAATTTTGCGCTGAACCTCGTCGATTTCGGCCGGCATGCTGTCGATTTCGATTCGCAGTTTGGAAGCACATTCGTCAATTAAATCAATGGCTTTATCCGGTAAAAACCGATCGGCAATATAGCGATGTGACAGGGTCGCGGCTGCCACAATAGCCGAATCCTGGATGCGAACCCCATGATGGACTTCGTATTTTTCTTTCAGACCCCGCAGAATGGAAATGGTATCTTCCACCGAGGGCTCTTTGACCAGGATCGGCTGGAAGCGGCGCTCTAAAGCGGCGTCTTTTTCAATATATTTGCGATATTCGTTCAGCGTGGTGGCCCCAACGCACCGCAGCGTGCCCCGTGCTAATGCCGGTTTGAGCATGTTGGATGCATCCACGGCCCCCTCGGCGGCACCGGCGCCTACAACAGTGTGCAGTTCATCGATAAATAAAATGATTTCACCTTCGGCACCCTCGACTTCTTTTAACACAGCTTTGAGGCGATCTTCGAATTCACCCCGGTATTTTGCGCCGGCGATCAGCGCGCCCATATCCAGGGCAACCAGGCGACGATTCTTGAGGGTTTCGGAAACATCTCCTTCCACAATTCGTCGGGCCAGCCCCTCAATGATGGCGGTTTTGCCGACACCGGGCTCTCCGATCAAAACCGGGTTATTCTTCGTGCGTCTGGAAAGCACCTGAACAATGCGCCGGATTTCTTCATCCCGGCCGATGACGGGATCCAATTTGCCCAGGCGAGCCAAATCCGTTAGGTCGCGGCTGAATTTTTCCAGAGCCTGATATTTGTCCTCTGGATTGGGATCGGTGATGCGCTGTTTGCCTCGGATTTCCTGTAAACCATGCAATATGGCATCCCGAGTGACGCCAGCGCGCGATAGAATTTGAGCAGCTGCACCTGCGGTCTCTTCGGATATGGCCAATAAAATATGTTCGATGCTGACGTATTCGTCTTTCATCTTGGTGGCTTCACTAAATGCCTGCTCAAGCACCGTTTTGCTCCTCGGTGAAATATAGACCTCTGCGGCTGCACTGCCGCTAATCTTGGGAAGCCGGTCAACGGCAGCCTGGACTTCTTGAGCGATACCACCCGGAGAGGTCCCGAGCTTGCGCAGCATGGCCACAGCAATCCCATTATTTTCATTAAGCATCGCGGCCAACAAATGTTCGGGTTCGATCTGCTGGTTATGAAGCTGTGATGCCAGCGACTGGGCATTTTGAATAAGCTCCTGGGACTTAATCGTAAATTTATCAAAGCGCATTAAACATCATCCTCCTTTAGCCATAAAACGGATTTTTAGTTTTGCCAATAAAATTTAATCACATTACTAAAAATGTCAATAACATAAAAGTAATGACTGAACGCGGTTACCAGCCATGAAAAGACTGCGCTGGACGCAGACTTTCATATAGCGCAATGCCAACAGCGGTGGAAAGGTTTAATGACCTAATGTCTTTGGTGATGGGTATGTGATAGGTGGCATCCGGGTACATGCACCGGATATTTTCGGGCAGTCCCCGTGTTTCGGATCCAAATATGAGTAATAAACGCTGTTCAGCTGACAGCGTCCAGAAGGACTTTGTACCGGTTTTTGAAAAAATGGCCACTTCCTGCGGCTGCGGGGCGAGAGTTGAATGCAGGGATTCAAAATCATCCCAAACCTCAAGCTTGACGTGTTGCCAGTAGTCTAATCCCGCCCGTTTGAGGTGTTTGCTGTCCAGTGAAAATCCAAATGGTTTGATCAGGTGCAGATAGGCTCCAGTCGCCACACAGGTGCGGCCGATGTTGCCGGTATTCCAGTGAATTTCCGGAGCAACCAAAACCACATGTCTTTCTAATTCGCTGCTTTCTTGCTTTTGTGGTTTTTGAGTCACAGGTGCGTTACCTAAAAAAGTGTTCAGGTGTCACGTGTCAGGGCACTGCTCATTTAACCGAGAAACGCAATCTCTCTTGAAATGCTTGATGCGCACAGTATTTAAGGCTGAGGTTAGGCCCTCCGATCCTATGACTGACACCTGGAACCGATTCGTTTTATATCCGTTTTCCGCATTGCGGGCAGTATATAAAATCTTCATTGAGCGCCTTGCCACAATTTCTACACGCAGGGAGTGCGTCGCTTTGCGCTTGCGGATAATCAGGACCAAATCCATGCCCGGTCTGCGTGCAACTGTCGCACACGCTAAACGGCGCGCCCTTTTTGACTCTGAATATGGGGATAAAAAACAGGCTGAGATAGTGATCGATGCGCTGGTAATAGGCCTGATTTGAACCGCACACGGTACACCTGCGCGGATTTTGGTCCAAAACCTTTTTCCTGGGTGATACACCGGCAATAAAAATCATTTTTCAAAGTTCATCTTTGAAGTTTCAGGTGGCGGGTGTCAGGTGTCAGCAAACAGAAAACAGCGGGCAGACGGCAGTGAAAAGAATCTGATATATCTCAATTCTTCAGGTTCGTATTGATGACATCTGAACACTGACACATTGGTACCGAACGGCAACATTTTATCTCAAATATTTTTTCAGTCAATATGCGGATTTGATCAAAGAAAGGGTCAAAGCTTGAATTGTGAATAATAGTCTTGAACGAATTGATTGCAGCCTGACGTTTTTACACCGTGGCGTCCAATCAGGGCGGTCGGTTTTTGGGTTTGAAGCGATGAATTCTTTAGACCCGATTTTAAGATGGTCGGGTGCCTCTAAATTGATTTACAGGATGTGGATCTCGCAGACTTTGCGGAAATGATGACCGTAGATGGTTAAGGTAATGGCCAGCGGTAGCAATTCAGGGCGCTTGCGCAGGGTCCACAATAAGAGCTTCCAATACTGAAAACGCTCCTTGCCCAAAATGCCCAATCGGATGCAGGACCGCAAAAATGCCATCAGGTTGTGAATGTTGAATGGCAGTTTCGCTTCCGGGGCTTTGTACTCCTTAAGGAAGGTCCGTACCCGTTCATAATAAATTTTGGGTGAATAAATCTGTCCCATAATGCGTTTATATCCGTCGCTTAAAGCTTTGAGGTCCATGCGCGGGATGATATTGGTAGTACCGTCGGTATTGCAAGAAACCAGACCTGCCAGACGGCCTTCTTTTTTCAGGCGGCTGTAGAGTCGCGTGCCCGGGGGGGCATTCAGCAAACCGACCATGGCAGTTACGATGCCGCTTTTTTGAATAAAGTCAATCTGGCGTTGAAAAATGGAAGGCGTGTCACTGTCAAAACCTACAATAAAACCGCCCTGCACCTGCAATCCGGTTCGATGAATCCGCTTTACGCTTTCCACCAGGTTGCGGCCTTTGTTCTGTTTTTTATTGCACTCGGCCAACCCTTCTTCGGCCGGTGTTTCGATGCCGATAAAGACCGAATCAAATCCGGCGGCGACCATCATCTGCATTAAAGCGTGATCATCGGCCAGATTGACCGAGGCTTCGGTGTTGAAACGGATGGATTTTTTATCTTTCTGCCATTCGATCAAGGCCGGCAGCAGCTCGTCCTGAAGATATTTTTTATTGCTGATAAAGTTGTCATCTACAAAAAAAATATTTCCCCGCCAACCCAGGTCGTAAAGGCCATCCAGCTCGATGATAATTTGTGCAGCCGTTTTGTGTCGCGGCCGGTGTCCCAGCAGTGCCGTGATATTGCAAAAGTCACAATTAAACGGGCAGCCGCGCGAAAACTGAATGCTCATTGCTGCATAGCTTTTCATATCGATCAATTGCCACAACGGCGGTGGGGTTTGACTCAGATCGGCAAATGCACTGGTCCGGTACAGACGTTGTGGGCAATTGCGTTCCAGGTCGCCCATAAAAGACGGCAGCGTCAGCTCGGCTTCGTTTAAGACAAAATGGTCTACAGCCTCAAAGGACGCATATTCATCTGTAAACAGCGGCCCGCCGGCGATAACTTTTAGGCCTGCTCTTTTGCAACGCATGATAGTGTTGCGTGCCGATTCTCGCTGCACGGCCATTGCACTGATAAAAACACAGTCAGCCCATGCCATATCTTTTTCGGTCAACGGGCTGACATTGAGGTCAATCAACCGTTTGGGCCAGCCGGCGGGCAGCATGGCCGCTACGGTCAGCAGGCCAAGCGGTGGAAAGGCCGAGCGTTTATGGATAAATTTCAGGGCGTGTTTAAAACTCCAGAAGGTATCCGGAAAGGATGGGTATAAGAGCAATGTTTTCATGGATCTTCTTTTCGACCGGTAATTTTAACGCATTTCCGGCTTCGAGTGCCTATTGAATCTGAATGAGCGCTCCCCAATTTAAGAGCCATCGGTCGTGCCTGACGGGGATACTTCCTGAAAGGATTCGAACAGATCAAGATCATCAAATAAGAGCTCTTTTGAGGAATGATCATTTTTGCCATAAAGCTCTATAACGGATTCGGCAATGACATTCGCATAGGTGCCAATGGGATAAAGATTGTCGGTTCGCAATATGTTTACCAGGGCCTCTTTTCCCTTTGAAATTGCTTTTTTGATGGCTTTACCCTCATATGTTTCCGTGCACAACAAGGTAAAGTCGTCCCGGGCAATTGCGCTGATTTCATGCCTTTTTATGTTGCCGGCAATTACAGCGTATTCCTCAATCTTCAACTCACTTGTTTTTTCGTCGCGCAAAATATGATAGCGTTGTTTCATAACCCCCCATTTCGTTGAAGTAAAAAGGCAGAGCCTGTTGGGACTCTGCCTTTATTTTTATTACCCAGGCAGCGATCCATTAAATTCGCTTAACATTAACCGCCTGCTTCCCCCTCTGGGTTTGCTTTGTTTCAAATGACACCGGGTCGTCGGCTCGCAAGGTAAAAAAACCGTGGTCTACGATCCCGCTTTTGTGTACAAAAATATCACCCTCTTCGCTCGATTCGATAAAACCATATCCCTTTTTTTCGTTATACCATTTGATGCGACCTTCAGCCATCGGTCAAATCCTCCTTGGCATTCAACATCTGTACGATTTTCTTGGGAAGTGGCTTCCAAAAAGGCCAAGAAGGCCCATATCAGACCCCATTTTAAAAATGGAAAATTCCAAGCTTGATTCGAAGATTAATCCCAGAAAGTGTACAAAAGTAATATTTTCAAACTATTTTTGTTTAATCTTCGTATCATTAAACCCTCATCTCTACAAGCTTTATATTTAGTTACCAATCGTCCCGAAGTTCCTGAATGTCTATCGTCATGTGTTTTACCACGCATATAAAATATTGGCAGAATGCACCATTTTTATTATGATGATCTGGCCTGACAAGCTGGAATGCGGTCTGAAGGTATTGATTTAGACCCGGAAATGGTTATAAAATACTATTTTGAGTCAAAACTTAATCGATAAAGGGGTTGTTAATGGAGATTCGTCAAAAAGAGGAAAACGGCATTGTTTTTCTGGCCTTTAAAGGTCGTTTGGATGGGTCATCAGCAACAGAAGCTGAGCAAACTGTGAAAAGCATCCTGGATGGTGAAAATAATCGACTCCTTTTTGATTTCACGGACCTTGAATATCTGAGCAGTGCCGGCCTGAGAGTGGTTTTAGGTGCTGCCAAAGAAATAAAACGCAAAGACGGCAAATTTGCCCTCTGCGCGCTCAACACCTATGTGAACGAAGTTTTTGAGGTCAGCGGATTCGGTGCCATCATACCCATTACAGATACTATCGAAGCGGGTATAGAAGAAGTTAAAAAATAAGTTGGCACCTCGGTCTTGCACAATAATGCGACCGTGTGTAGTCCATATCAATTCGGAGGCGAACCCCAGCTAAAAATATTTCAATGGCAAGCGATCAGTATCTGCTGAGGGAATAACGGATGTCGAAAAACAACCCGGAACAAGAATCACTACTGCTGGTAGATGATAACCCTACCAACCTGCAGGTTCTTTATCAAACCTTAGAGACCACCGGATGTAAGCTGCTAGTGGCCAAAAACGGTGAAACAGCCATCTCCATCGCCCAAAAGGCCTCGCCGGATTTAATCCTGTTGGATATCATGATGCCGGGAATTGATGGTTTTGAGGTCTGCCGTCGCCTGAAAGCGGATTCCGACACAGCCGGCATTCCGGTCATTTTTCTTTCGGCGCTCACCGATACCAAAGACAAGGTTCAGGGACTTCAGCTGGGAGCAATAGACTATGTTTCCAAACCGTTTCAGCCGGACGAAGTTATCGCGCGGGTGAATACCCACCTGACCATACATCGGCTCAAACGTGAGGTTGAAGAAAAAAAGGATGCGCTCGAAGATGAACTCAAAGCCGCCTCCGACGTCCAGCGCCGTCTGCTGCCCAAAAAGTTTCCCGAGATTGCCGGCCTAAAGCTTGCCGTGCATTATGAAACCAGTCTGTATGCCGGCGGAGACTACTACGATATCGCCAAGATAGCCGACGATCAGTGGGGTTTTTTGATGGCCGATGCCGAGGGGCACAGTGCTCCGGCAGCAGTCATGATGGCCATGACCTGTGCGCTTTTCCGCTCCTATCCGCAACCCGCCGCCGAACCCGGTGATCTGCTGTATTTTTTAAATGAGCACATGTGCAAAGTCGCCGACCCCAGTTTTGTTACGGCATTGTATGTTGTTTACGACGCCGCAAGCCGCAAGCTTAAGATTGCACGCGCCGGACACCCGCCACCGATGATCTATCAGTCTGCTGAGAAAAAAGCGATCGAGTATACCAGCAGCGGCGTATTTCCTTTAGGAATTGATCCCTATGATGAGGTGCCGGTAACCGAAGCCGAACTACAACTGGGCGATCGCATCTTGATGTATACTGATGGAATTACCGAACGGTTCAATACAGACGGAGAAACTTACGGGGAAAAGCGCTTGTTGCGGCAGCTTGAAGCCGGCGGTGATCTTCAGCCCCAGGAACTGCTGTCCGCGATCATGCAGGATGTCAACTCGTTTGCCAACGGGCGCCCGGCGGATGATGACCAGGCGCTGTTATTGGCTATCGTAGAATAGCCATAGCGGTTGGCGGGATTTCCCGGCTGCCGGTTGGTCCCGCTAAAATCTAAATCCTACCGAATGACCTATTTTTCCAATTTGGCGATCAGTTTGACGATGCCTTCGAAATCGAAGTCTTCGGCGAGTTGAATGCATTGAGTGCTAAATATTTCAAATGCGCTGGATTTTGATTTTAATCCCGCCGCAATGGATTTGATCTGGGTGATGTCGCCCAACTCAACCGGTTCTTTGAGCAGGTCGGCCGCTTCTTTTGCCAGTTGCGGGGTAATGGCCGCCAGTGCGTCTTTTGCTGGCGCTAGGGGTATTTTTTCAGGTATAGGGCCCAACGTTTGAACTGCTTTGAGTGCGCGGTCAATCGCTGTTTCCAGATTTTTTAATTCCGTCTTGAGCTGTTTTGGTGATGCTGCTGGTCTCTGCTCGCCTTTAATCAGTTTTTCGAATTCCACCGCGGCTGCCTGAAGCTCATTTGCCGCCAGATTGCCGGCCAGGCCCTTGATATTGTGAACCAGGCTGTGGGCCTGTTTAAAGTCTTCAGCGGCGATGGCCTCCTGAATTTCGGTGGCGATTTCGGTGTACCTGGCACCAAAATCCAGCAGCAGCTTGCGGTATAGCTTTTGATTGCCCTGCAACCGGTTGAGCCCTTCGGGTAAATCAAAGCCCGGAAGGGTTTCCGGTAATTCCTGCATTTTTGGTCTGGATTCAGCGGCAGCCGCGTCCAGGGCCGAAACACCTGCGAGCGCAACCGTTGCACGATCATCTGGCGGCCTGATCCATTTCTGCAATTCGCCAAACAGCTGGTCCGGATCAATGGGCTTGGTGACATGACCGTTCATGCCGGCCTGCAAGCTTTTTTCCTCATCACCGGCCATGGCGTGCGCCGTCATCGCAATAATCGGCACATTGCGAATTGCGGCCTGCGACGAGCTCGGCCGAGTCGATTTCAGATTGCGGATTGCCTTCGTGGCCTGATAACCATCCATGACCGGCATCTGGATATCCATCAGAATAGCATCATAGGGCTTTTCTTTAATCATATCGAGCGCCTGCCGGCCGTTATCGGCCAGGCTGACGATCAGGCCGGCACCCTCCAGAATTTCTTTGGCCACCTGCTGGTTGATTTCATTATCTTCAGCCAGCAGGATCTTTGCGCCGCGGAGCTGTTTATAGACCTCGTCTTTATCATGCTCCGGCGTCAGCGGGTATATCCCGGATATCTCATCACCATAGGCCTGCATGATGGTGTCAAAAAGGACCGACGGGCTGACCGGCTTGAGCAAAAAACCATCCAGGCCGATCTTTTCTGCCTTCTGCATGACTTCCTCACGCCCGTAAGCGGTGACCATAACAATATGAGGAATGTGGCTCAGCCCGGAATGTTGCTTGATAAGACGGGAGGCTTCGATGCCGTCCATGCCCGGCATCTTCCAGTCCATGATGACCATTTCAAAAGGCTTGTTTTTATCGGCCTTTTCAATTTCGGCAATGCCTTCCTGGCCGGATCCTGCCAGGGTCACATCAAAAGAAAACGATTCAAGCATGTCCCGCAATATTTCTCTGGAAGTGAGGTTGTCATCAACCACCAGGGCTTTTGTTCCCCGCAGATCGCGTACCGGGATAAAGCGCTTTTTTAAATCCTGGCGTCCGGTACCAAAGGTGGCCGTAAAGATGAAGGTACTGCCCTGGCCGGGTTCGCTTTCCACCCAGATGTCGCCGTCCATCATCTCCACCAGACGCTTGCTGATGGCAAGACCCAGTCCGGTGCCGCCGTATTTACGGGTGGTGGAGGTGTCGGCCTGGGTGAAGGACTGAAACAGCTTGTCGGCCTGCTCTTTGGTCAGCCCGATACCGGTATCACTGACCGCAAATGTTAACGTGACCTGGTCTTCAGTTTGATGGACCGGTTCGGTGGAAACCACGATTTCGCCCGATTCGGTGAATTTGACAGCATTATTGGCCAGATTAATCAGAATCTGTCCCAGTCGCAAAGGGTCACCGACTAAAAAGCGCGGCACGTTCTGATCGGTTGCAAAAAGCACTTCGAGGTCCTCTTTTTCCTGGGCCTTTACGCTGACGAGATTCGCCAGATTATCCAGCACATCATCCAGGTTAAAATCCACCGCCTCCATGTCCAGTTTGCCGGCTTCGATTTTAGAAAAATCTAAAATGTCGTTGATAATGCCCAGCAGTGAATTGGCCGATGACTGAATCTTGTGCAGGTAATCCTGCTGCTTGGGGGTCAGCTGGGTTTTCAGCGCCAGGTGGGTCATCCCAATAACCGCGTTCATTGGCGTACGGATCTCATGGCTCATATTGGCCAAAAAATCACTCTTGGCCCTGTTGGCCTCATCGGCAATTTGCTTGGCCTTAAGGAGCTCATCTTCCATGATTTTGCGATCGGTTATATCCCGCAGCGATTCGATCGCACCGACGACCTGGCGGGAGGCATCGTATAGCAGGCTGGCAGTTCCGAGAAGATACGTGCCGTCTTCGCCAAATTTCGGATGATAGGATTCGGACACGAGGTTATTGCCGTCCTTCTTTATGGACAAATATTCTTTTTCGTATTTCGGCTTCCAGTCTCGAACCAGATCGATCAGAACGGGACGTCGTTTACCGTAAAATGGCAGGGCATATTCATAGTTGCCTTTGCCCACCATATCGCTCGCCTTTGTGCCGGTCAGTTTTTCGATGGCCCGATTCCATGTAACAACCCGGCCTTGGTTGTCGACCACCCAGGTCGGATCCGGCAGAAAGTTAAAAATCTGGGCCAACCGCTGCTCGGAATTTTTAATGGCTTGCTCTGCTCTTTTACGTTCGGTAATATCATTTAGAATGACGATATTGCCCACTTTTTGACCACCGGGGTCATGAAACGGCGCCGTATTGATCTGTACATCCAGGAGGTCGCCCTTTTTCGTCAACCGTTTGGTTTCAAAAAACACAGAATCTTCTCCGTCTGCCAGCAATTTTTTGACGGCTGCTTGGGTTTCGGCTTCCAACTCGGGTGGTACGAAATCAATTTTCTTGCCCAATACCTCTTTGCGCGACCAGCCAAAGGTTTTTTCAAAGGCTGAATTCATAAAAACGGCCCGGCCGTCCATATCATAAACAACAACCGATTCCGGCAGCCGTTCCAGCAGCATGCGATTTCGTTCAGCGCTTTCTTTCAAGGTTTTTTCGGCCTGCTTGCGCTCGGTGATGTCGTGGGCCACATGGACCACCTGGCTGAAGGTACCGTTTTCGTCCTTAATCGGAAAAGTCGAGACTTCCACAATGACTTCGCGGCCGTCGGCATTCTGGTGAATGTGTTCGCCGGTGCATACGTCACCGGTTTCTTTGGTTTTGAGCATGGGGCATGTGTGATAGGGCGGGGCGCACATTTCAGAAAGACTGTGGGTGAGCTCATGACACAACTGGCCGACAACCTGGTCCCGGGGCGATCCCACATCCGCCAGAAAGGCTTCGTTAGCATCAACAATCCGGCCGCTGTCTATTTCGATAATCGAAATGGAATCCGGGATGCTGTTAATGACGGTTTCAATGAAATCTTTTTGTTTGCGCAGGGCATCCTGTTTTTCTTTTAATTCGGCGGTGCGTTCTTCGACAAGCTCTTCCAGGTGGTCGCGGTGTTTCTTGAGTTCCGCTTCCGACGCCTTGAGAGCGGATTCGGCCTGATCGATAGAGGTGATCATCTCGTTGAAGGATTGGGCCAGGGAGCCTAGCTCGTCTTTGGATGCTAATTTAATTTGATAATCGAGGTCACCGGTCTGCTTGATATGATCGGTTCCAGAGTTAATTGTTTTCAATGGCCCGATCACAAAACGCTGCAGGCCCATCATAGTCAGCCCGCTGAGCAGCAGAAGCGCCACAAATAGCGCCGCCAGGATTTTCAAAACAAACACCCAGATCACCTTGTTGACTTCATCGACCGGAACGACGGCGGCCAGCTTCCACTCCAGTAGCGGCGAGGTATAATAAAAGGCATACCGCTCTTGCTCATCCCTTTCAAAGACCGTAAGCCCGTCGATGCTGGTATAAAGATCTTCGAACAGCTGGGGATCGGTAGATTTTAAACTGGTAAATAGTG
Organism: Desulfobacterales bacterium; assembly: GCA_050122255.1. Classification (GTDB taxonomy): domain Bacteria; phylum Desulfobacterota; class Desulfobacteria; order Desulfobacterales; family JAHEIW01; genus JAHEIW01. The sequence continues at coordinate 5,322 of JASFJF010000005.1, read as the reverse complement.
AGGATGGATCAGGGTTTGCCAGGATTGTTCCTTTTTCATCAGCGAGGGCCACATAGCCGTTGTAATCGAGTTTGATATTGGAAATATACTGGGTCAGCTCTTTCAGGGTTATGGCAGTGCCTACAACCCCGTATACGCTTCCCTCGGGATCTAACAGGGCTTTGACGAATCCGATACTGATGTCGGGGCTGGTGACCGAGCGAAACGGCGCTGTTCGTATAACCGTTCCAGGATTTTCTTTGGCCTGTTTGTACCAGGGCCGGGTGCGGGGATCATAGCGGGTGGGCCGGCTCCGCGGGTGGGACCGCACGAAGCTGCCGTTTTCACGCCCCATATAAACCGAATGAACATAGGGGTGGGTTGTGCGGTACCCGTTTAAAACCTTTATGATACGTTGCTCCAGCTCGCCATAGTCATATTCAAAGGTTTTCTCATCTGCCTCCAGAAAGGAAGTAAAATTATCATCTTCGCGGGCGCGCACGAATTCATTTTGTGTAATGGCCTCCAGGTCATGCTCCATGCCCTTGATTAAGCGGCTCAGCCCGAAATCGATGTGTTTCAGCTGCTGTCGGTAACCACTCGCGATGCGTTCAATGGTGACACCTTTTAATGCTGTTGCCAGAAAGCTGCCAATCACCAGCATAATGAACAAAGCCGCACCGGCGTACAGCAGCAATAGTTTATGCTTGAGCTTCATGGTGTTTCCTTATATAAAAAAGAGATCTAAAATGCCTAAATTTGAGGTATTGTATCTTTTAAAAAAAGATGGAGCGCAGTGACACCACATTTTTGGCATTTTAGGCACTTGTTTTTTCAGGCACCTTTGGGACTTTTTGCTTTACATTCGAAGATAAGCCGCTACTTCTGGGTCAGTATCTCCACTCCGGTCCAATCATCGGGGACGCCGGTGACCATATAGTTGGCGGAGCGTTTCAGATAAATGCGGGCGGCGCGGTCATCGGGGTGTTCTTCCAGCACCTGGTTAAATTTAACACTGGCTTCGGAAAATTTGCGGTCATAATACAAACAGAGCCCCTGTTCAAAATCATCTTTGGTCTTTTCCTTTAATTCGATGACCTCGGGGGGATCGCCGTCAAAGACCTCATGCACCGAGACGGGATCTTTTTTACCCTTGACCTTAACTTTGTCCACGAAACGATGTTTATATTGATCTGGATCTCTGAGTTGTTTCAGGGTAGGCTCACTGATGCTGATCGGGGAACCATATATGCGGGTTAACCCTTCCAGACGCGAGGCCAGATTGACCGCATCAGCCACCACAGTGCCCTGCATGCGCTCTGCGTGGCCGATGATGCCCAGCATCAAATCGCCAATGTGCAGCCCCACGCCGATGCCGATCGGTTGATAGCCTTTTTCCCTGCGATCAATATTGTATCTTGCAACGGCTGCATGCATCGCAATCGCCGCCTGAACGCCGTCATCAGCCGATTGCGGAAACAGCGCCATCATGCCATCACCCTGGAAGTTGTCGATAAATCCCCGGTGGGCGGTTATTACCGGGCTGATCCGGTTTAAAAAGGCATTGATAAAATTAAAGCTTTCCTGGGCCGTCATGCCTTCGGAGAGGGTCGTCCAGCCGCGAATGTCGGAAAATAAAACGGTCATCTGTTGGGCTGTTTGATCTCCCAGGATAACGTCCAATATGCTTTCCTTCATCAGCAGGTTTAAAAACTCCCGGGGCACAAATCGTTGATAGGCTGTGTTTAGTTCCTGTAACTGGGCTGTGCGTTTTTGAACGCGTTCCTCTAATAATTCGTTGGCTTCCTGCAATTCTTTATTTTTCTGATCCAGAACCTTTTTGAGCCGGTATATGGTCAGGTGCGTGTTGACCCGCGCGATGACCTCATCGGGTTGAAACGGCTTGGTGACATAATCAACCGCCCCCAGATCTAAGCCATGTACCTTGTCTTTGGTGTCGGTCAACGCCGAAAGAAAAATAACCGGTATTCCAGCGGTGACCGGGTCGGCTTTTAATTGGCGGCAGACCTCGTAACCATCAATTTCCGGCATCATGATGTCCAGCAAAATTAAACTCGGTCGTGCTTTGCCGGCAATTGAAAGGGCAGCCTTGCCGTCTTTGGCAATCAGGAGTTTATATCCGCGCCCGTCTAACGTTTCAAACAGCAGTTGAAGATTGGTGGGGTTGTCATCCACCAGCAAGATGGCTTCCTCTACATTTTCATTTTCGGTCATCGTATATACTTCCCGATCAATAATAACATGGCTGCTTTTACTATAGGTGTCAGGTGCCATAATTAAGGTTTCGGGTGTCAGGTGTCAGGGCTGGTTAGACGGGCTGACACCTGAACACTGAAACCTGAAACCAATATTGAAGTTAAAACAAATAATTTTTTATTATTTGTATGACCTATTACTTATGATGATACTTCACTTAACCCCTCCTCGATGGTGTCTTTGATCGGAATCATGGCGGTAAAACCGCTGACTTCAAAAATTTCGTAAACATATTCTTTTAGCGCGGCAAGCGCCACTTTGCCCTCTCTGCGTCTGATTTCCTTAGCCGCCCCCAAAATAACCCGCAACCCACCGCTGCTGAGGTATTCCAGCCCGCTGAGGTCGAAAAGCAAACGGTTTTGCTCTCCTTCCAGAGCCTTTGTGATTTCCCCTTCGGCAGCATTTGCATTGGAAGCGTCCATGCGGCCCTCAATCGCAATAATCGTAACGCCGTTCTCCTCTCGATTGTGAATTTCCATTTTCGACTCCTTTAATCCCTAAATTTCACAACAAAATCTAAGCAAATTTGAGATACTATTTCTTAGCACCCCAATAGGTATAATATTTATCATTATTTAAGTATCTTGTACTTTTTCAGCTCCGCAATGTCAATATTCGATTAAAGACAAAAAACTGATGGCCTCAGGCGGTCGTCATACGGCGCTAGCAAAAAGAGCACCAGTAGAAAGAGTTAAAAGGCTCGTAAAGGTAAATAAAACGTGGGAGCTAACCGGCTGTTGTGAAAGAAATTGTATAAGTTCTTTTTAGTGGTTTATGATAAACAATGACGTTACCAGGGGCCAGAGTCCATGTAGCCAAAGCCGCAGGATTCATGCCAATAAGAGTTTCAATTTTTTGCATTTAATTTCAAATTGTTATGTGAATATTGAAATCATATCCTAACAGAATAGCCCCATATTTTTTTCCGGTTTATGCGCTATCGAGTCCCAAAGCGGATGATGACCGGTTTTATATACCCGATACGCCTGTCGGCATCGATCGTTGAGAGCCAAAAAAGTAATTATTTTAAATAAATATCACCCACTCTGTTTTTGATTTCGACTGCGCTTTTTTTCCATTTATCCTTGACAGAAATTCACAAGTCGTCTATAAGAACCCCTTTGGTCTAACCCTTAATAATTTGACCAAATGCAGATGATGATTGGGCCTCAGGAGTTTTTATGGGAAACAGTCTGAAAGGACTTATCGAAAAGAAAAAAAAGGACATTCTCCAGCATTGGTTTGAAGCCACCCTTCAGACCTATGCGCCCGATACCGTTAAATTTTATAAAGGCCAAAAAGACGCATTTGCCAACCCGGTCGGCAATACCACATCAGAAGGCCTCCCCGTCATACTCGATCAACTGCTCAACGATTTTGATTCAAATATGATCAAAACTTATTTGGATCCTATTATCCGTATTCGCGCCGTGCAGGATTTTACGGCCTCGCAGGCCACAGCCTTTGTTCTCAAACTAAAAGAGATTGTCAGGCAATGCCTCTCAGATGAACTCCAGGAGGCCTCCTGTTTGAAAGAATTGCTGGCCTTCGAATCCAGAATCGATCAGCTCAGTCTGCTGGCGTTTGACCTGTATATGAGCTGCAGAGAAAAAATTTACGAGATTGCCGCCAACGAGACGCGCAACCAGACCTTTCGGGCCTTTAAGCGGGCCGGTTTAATTGTTGAGCCCGACCGGCGGCCACCGAAGGTCAAAGGCATTAAACCATAATATTCACAACCCGGTTGCGGGTTTGCCGGTGCTGCCGGCAGCCTGAAGCCAACAGTGAGGTGCTGTTCAATGAATTTAAGGTACATCGTTCCGCTGATTGCCGTTATTATTCTTTTTTTGATTGCCTATCTGGGCGCCCAGGTGTCAGGACTGCAATATGTGTTTGGTGTGGTCATCCCTTATCTGGCGATTCTCACCTTTGTGCTGGGATTTGCCTATCGCGTGATCAGCTGGTCACGGTCGCCGGTACCCTTTAGCATTCCCACGACGGGCGGTCAGCAAAAATCTTTGCCCTGGATTCAACATTCCACATTTGACAGCCCGGCCAAAGGCTGGCAGGTCGTCGGGCGGATGGCGCTTGAGATATTAACCTTTCGATCTCTGTTTAGAAACACCCGTATGAAGCTGACCGAGGGCGGCAAATTGTCCTACCAGCTTGAGATTTTCCTGTGGGTCGGCGCGCTGGCCTTCCACTATACCTTTCTGGTGGTGCTCATCCGCCATCTGCGATTTTTTACTGAGCCGGTGCCGTTTTTCGTGCAACTGGTTGAAAATGTCGACAGCTTTTTCCGGGTTGAGATTATTTATCCTTTCTTTAAGTTTGGTGTACCCGGCGTTTATCTTTCGAGTTTTGTGCTGTTGGCCGCTGTCATTTACCTGTTTTGCAGACGGCTTTTTGTGCGCCAGGTCAAATATATTTCGATTGCTTCGGATTATTTTCCGCTGTTTTTGATTTTCGGAATCGCGCTCAGTGGTATTTTAATGCGCTATTTTACGAAGACGGATGTGACCGCTGCCAAGGAGCTGACCCTGGGACTGGTCACCTTCCGGCCCACAATTCCGGATGGGATCAGCGCTATCTTTTATGTGCACGTTTTTCTGGTCAGTATCCTGATTGCTTATTTTCCATTTAGCAAATTAATGCATCTGGGCGGCGTTTTTTTAAGCCCGACGCGCAATATACCCACTGACACCCGCGCACGCCGGCATGTGAATTCCTGGAATTACCCGGTGCCGGTGCATACCTATGAAGAGTACGAGGACGAATTCAGGGACAAAATGGTTGAAGTCGGATTGCCGGTTGAAAAAATGCCGGAACCCGGAGCTTCGGAAGAAGCGGCTTCTGAGCCTACGCCAGCAGAGGAAAAGGAGTAAACTATGGCAGACGAAACACCCAGACCGGAAGAGCTCATCCAGATCGATCACCGTCCGCCAAAAACGGACTGGATGGAGGTGCCGGTGAATATCCGCAAGGGCATGTACTGTTATGCCGCCAATCCCAAAAGTGTCGAATATGTCGGTCTTCCCTACGCCAGACAATGGAACCCGCTGGACG
>JASFJF010000004.1:0-27093 GCA_050122255.1 Desulfobacterales bacterium | reverse complement strand
GATAGCCGCAGGCATAGCTGTCTTCGACCGCATTGATGATTGGAGCGTCCATCATTTCAAGGGTGGCCGGTAAAATACCGGCCGAAATAATATCCGATACCGATTGGGCCGCATCGCCAATATCATCATAGATAACAAGCAGGGTAATAATTTTTTCGGGCAGCGGCAGGATGCGCACCGTGACCTCGGTCACGATGCCCATGGTGCCCTCGCTGCCGACCAGCACACCGCGCAGATCATATCCCGGTGGGTCACAGGCGCACCCGCCAACACGAACAACCTCCCCGCTGGACAGAACCACACTCAGGCCCAGGATGTGGTTGGTGGTCACGCCGTATTTTAAGCAGCGGGGACCGCCAGAGTTTTCACCGACATTGCCGCCCAGGGTCGCCACTTTCTGGCTGGCGGGATCGGGCGCATAGAAAAAGCCCAGCGGCGCCAAAGCATTTTGAAGCTCCAAGTTTGTCACACCGGGCTGCAGTACCGCACAGCGTCGTTGGGGTGATATGTCGATGATACGATTCAAACGCGACAGACAGATGACGACACCGCCGGATACCAATACGGTCCCGCCTGAAAGATTGGTGCCAAACCCGCGGGGGACAAAAGGAACTGCGGCCTGACGGATCTCGCTGACAGCCCGGGCCACTTCATGGGTATTAGCAGGAAAAACAACCACTCCGGGTTGCCCTTTGGCCAGTGAAGCATCGTAGGAGTAAAGTTCGGTTTCAGCCCGCGACACCGAAACCCGGGTTTCTCCGACAATTTGCCGAAGATTGGAAATCAATTCAGCATTCAGCATTGTGGCACCTAAAGTGCGAAATGACGATGAAGATGGGAAATTCTCACGCAAAGACGCTAAGACGCCAAGGTTTATTTATTCAATATATAAAAATGCTTTGCGGCTTTGCGTGAGCATCAATAACATACAAATTGAATGATGATGTGAATTTCAGGGCTTTTCGTTCACGTTTATGATTTAATATTCATCAGGCATTCAGCAGTGACATGGCGGCTTCGGAGCCGGCTGACAGATCGGTTTTGCAGCCCTGCACGGCCAGCGCCCGGCTGATGGCCGAAAGGAAAAAAAGAACGTTTTCAGCAGAAGACGAATACCCCATCAGCCCCACACGCCAGACCCGGCCGGCCAGCGCTCCCAGCCCGGCACCGATTTCCAGATTGAATGTCTGCAGCAAATAGCTGCGTACCTTGGCTTCATCGACACCATCGGGAACACGAATGGTATTCAGCGTTGGCAGGCGATGCTCGGGTTCGACCAGCATCTCCAGCCCCATGGCTTCCACGCCGGCAACCAGCGCCCGATGGTTTTTTATATGGCGTTCAAAACGGTTTTGCAGACCTTCCTCTTCAATCAGCAATAGGGCCTCCAGCAGCGCATAATTCAGTGTGCTTGAGCTGGTATGATGATAAACTCGTGGCGCAGATCCCCAGTATTGATCGAGCAGGTTGATGTCCAGATACCAGCTGCGGATCGGATGCTTGCGATTGCGGGCCGCCTCGACCGCACGATCGCTAAACGTAACCGGCGCCAGCCCCGGTGGCGCACCGATGCATTTCTGAGAGCAACTGTAGGCAGCATCCAGCCCCCAATCATCGACCTTTATTTCGACTCCGCCCAACGAGGTCACCGTATCCAGCATCACCATGGTGCCATGTTCCTCTGCCAACCGCACAATATCATCCATCGGCTGGCGCACCCCGGTGGAGGTTTCGGCATGAACCAAGGCAATCAGTTTATAGGCTTTGTTTTGAAAAGCTTCTTTGACCCGTTGCGGGTCCGTCGGCCGGCCCCATTCACCCTCGATGACCGTTACGTCGGCCTCCTGACGCTCGGCCATTTGCCGTAGCCGGTCGCCAAAATAGCCGTGCACACAAATAAGAATCGGATCTCCGGGTTCGATCAGATTTGCCACACAGGCCTCCATTCCCGATGTTCCTGTCCCCGGGGTTGCCTGCGTCAACCTGTTTTGAGTCTGAAATAACCGGCGCAGCTGGTCGGCAATCCGGTCCAGCGTTTTGAAGTACGCCGGGTCCATATGACCGATGACCGGTGATGTCAGCGCCCGGTATACCCGTGGATGAATATCCAAAGGGCCGGGCCCCATCAGCTTCCTCAAGGGCGCTTCAGTCGAATGGGTTCCCATAAAACAACTCCTTCTGTTAGAATGGGTTAATCTTGGCGGAATGGATAAGAAGGATTGCGATATCTGGAAGATACATGGGGCGAGTATAAAGAGATGCGACGACACTGTCAATAAGGAGTGCCCTGTTTGATTTTGATAACACTTGATGCGGTTAGGTACAAATTCGACCGCGCAACCGCCAATAAAAACAACCAAATTATTTTACAAAGCAGGTTAAATAGGCTACACCGCTATGAACACAGATTGATTGGGTTTTGCAACCCGCAACGACTGGGGCACTCCACGCCCCTGTCATTTCCCGCCTATGGCGGCAACATCCAAGCCGCCCGCTGTGCGGGTGGTCGTTGCATCGGACAACGGAATAGATATGCAAATCTTAAAGAACATACCGCTACATATTGATCCGCACAAGATTAAGAAAATCCTGCGCCTGGAGCACGGCAGCGATGCGCAACTGGTGGAAGGTCTCATCGATAAAGCCAGGAACTGCAGCAGGCCGAAGGCGGCCTACAAATTGTGTTATATCGATGAAAAATCAGATGATGCCGTTGTGGTCGAAGGCCTGCAATTGAAAAGCAACGTTTTGCGCAAGAATCTGGATCCGGTTGAGCGGCTTTTTCCGTATGTGGTGACCCTCGGACCCGGGCTGGAAGAAGCGATCAAGGGAATAGATGATCCGCTGGAAAAGTATTATCTGGATATAATCGGCAATGTTGCCTTAAATGCCGTACGCAAACAACTGCATGACCATCTGTGCAAAAAATTTGCTCTAAAAAAAATTTCGTTTATGAGTCCCGGATCATTGCAGGAATGGCCGATTGAAGAACAAGGCCAACTTTTTCAACTGCTTACAGATGTGGAGGGCGCCATTGGCGTCCGCCTGACCCCGTCTTTTTTAATGATCCCCACCAAATCCGTATCCGGAATCTATTTTCAGACCGAAGTGTCATTTTTCAACTGCCAGTTATGCCAGCGCGGTAAATGCCCGGGCAGGAAAGCCCGCTATGATGAAAAGCTGGCGCGGGAATACGGCATTAAAGAATAAATCCGAAGAGACTTTTTTTTCTCACCGCAAATCAGACCGAGAAAAACATTCTCTGCGGGCGTTGCGCCTCTGCGGTAAAATAATATTATTCCGAGACAGGCCGCTTCAGCAACTTGAGGCGTTCTTTGGCAAAATCATATTCCAGCCAGGTATCCAGAAAAGAACCCAATGCCTCTCGATAGTGTTTAATCGCTTTTTGTTTGTTTTCGGCCCCTTCAGCCCAAAGGCCGACAGCCGTGTGGGCCGTTAAAAGGTATTCAGGGCTTTCAGTAGCCTGTTCTAAAAGTCCTCTTTCAGTCTGGTTACCCAACAGGTAATCACTGATGGTCAGATACCATGGATCCATTGTTCGCGCAGCAAATGTTTGCAGACTGGATCGGGCCTCATCGGCTTTACCCTGCTTGTTTAATATGCCAGCCTGTAAAATCCCCAAACTCATCCGATCGGCATTTTGGCGGCCGCCGCTGTCTATAAAGGTGTCGATGTATTCCAGAGCTTTAGTCCAATCTCCGTCAGCAGCGCTGTAAAAGGCTAAAGCAACAAAAACCTTGCGGTTTTCAGGATATATTTCGGCAATTTTGGCAAGCACGTCACGCTTTTCTTTGATCGCTACAGTCTCATCGATAAATTTTGCCATCAATGTGGGCAACTCGGCTTTTAACTTGGCGTCTTTTTCCATCTTTTCTTTAACGCTTTTATTGAAGGCCTTAATATCCTGGTTATAAGCTTTCCACTGCGCTTTGGTTTTCAATGCATTTCGCCGGCGTTTTTGCAGCTGATCGAGCTTGGCACGTACCACGAAAAACTCCCAGGCATCAGTGTCAGCGGTCAACACCGCTTCTTTAAGCAGTTCTTCAGCACCTTCCCAATCCTGTCGCCCGATTCGGATAAGGCTTACAGCATAATACAGCCAGCTTTTTTCAGCATCGGTATGCCAGCTATCCAGGGCCGAAACTTCATCGATTAGGTCCTCCAGAACCCTTACCAGATGACCCTGAAACTCTGCCGGCGAACGCCAATCCAATGCCAGCAATTGCTCGCGATACGGACTGCGCGCTCCTTCGCCCGCCAGCCAATCAATTAAAAATTGCATCAGCCGGGCTTCCGGATTCTCAGGATCCATAGAAAGGGTTTGCGAAAAGAGCTCGGCGGCCCCCGGGTTATCCCCGGTGCAATAGTGCATCATTCCAGCTGCCATGATCATTTCCGGCTGCGGGTTGCCCCTGAGCTCTTCATCGGCAATCGCCTGGGCCTCGGCCCACATGCCTTCGGAGGCCTTTTTCTTAATCTCTTCCAGGGTTTTTTCAATTGAAAAATCTAACTCGCCATTCCATTTGGCCTGGCCGGCCTTCAATTCTTCAAGAAACTTTGCCGCATTGGTAATCGGCAAAACCATGCCCAGATCCCAGCGGGGGGTTGCAGGCTGCATCAGCCCCTGGGCTGCATCCATGGCGACGCCGGCGGCAATGCCGATCACTTTGCCGCGCACATCGATCATAGGGCCTCCGCTGTTCCCGCCATAAAGAGAGGTATCGACTTGGAGCACATTTTCAAAAGAACGACGGACATTGCCACCGGTGACGCTGGCGTTCACCGCTTCATCCTGGGTTCGGCTGCCCAGAGGAAAACCGATGGTGATCAGTCGTGACAGTTTGGGAACACTTTTAGCATCCAGCTTTAAATCCAATGGCAGCGGCTCCAGCCCCTCCGGCACCTGGTCTATTTTTATGACGGCAAAATCATCTTTAAGTGGCGAGGTGATCACCTGGCGGGTTTGGACCGGTGGTTTGGGCACACCGGCAATGGACAGACGCGGTTCGGATTCGGTACTAAATGCATTTTCGATAAAATACACATCGGTCATATCCGGACTTTCGATCAGGCGGGATACGCGGTTGAAGGCCCGTGTGCCCTCGAACCACAAATATATCCGGTACCTTAGTTCCGGTATCTTATCAACCAGCCCGAAATGCTGTACAGTGGCCAGAAGATTGGAGTCCTCCAGCCAGGGACAAACCACGTGCCGGCTGGTCAGCATATAGCCATCGCTGTCCACCAGAAAAGCTGTACCTTCCGCCAGGTTGCGATACATGGGTTCATTCTCTATTTCCAGCCAGTACTCCACCAGTATAAACGCGACCGACGGTGAGTATAGATTGGCATAACCCTCCAGGCGATTTTCATAACCGGCCTTTCGTTGGCTGAGCTGGTACCAGGCCATAAACCCGGCAAAGGATAAAATGATGATTAAAACCGCCAGGATGCTGATACGATTCTGAAGCCCTTTGATTGTCAACCGGCGGGCAGTTGCTGCCGGCGGCTGCACAGGCTCAGGCGTTTCTTCAAGAGGCGGTTCTTTAATTCGCGCCAGCGAGACAGCGACCTCGGCCATGGACCGCGGGCGGATATCCGGATCATCTGCCAGCATGACTTTCAACAGGACCTTGGCCGCTTCCGGCAAGCTCAGTTCGTCAACTTTGGCCAGGTAGTCAGTGGTCTCCAAATCGGCGGACAGCAGCTCAACAAAAATTTTACCCAGAGACCAGATGTCGCTTCTGAAATCAAGAGGCCGATGATTGACGATATCCGGGTGCACGTTCAGTAATTTCTTCAGCATGGGCCCGGGTCGGTCTAGTTTAGGGTCAAAAAACCGTGAAAGCTTGTAGTCGATCTTGACCCGCAACCGCCCGCTTTCGCCTCTGACCAGCATGATGTCATTTAGAATGAGATGGGGGATAAAGTAACCTTCTTGGTGAAGCACGGTCAAGATGGAGGCCATTTGGAAAAACAGGTCCAGGGCTAACGGGTGATCCTGCAGCCGCCCGGATGTCAGCAAAGAACCCCAGCTTTCCGTATCGATCCATTCGCTGATGCGGTACCAGAGCCCGTCGGTTGATTGTCGGATGGCGTAGTGACGGACGAATCCTTTATCGGGTAGTTTTTTAAGACGCTCCAATTCCTGGGTGAGCCTGGCGGCCACTTTTTCGTCGACCCCCGATTGGGGCGTAAACAGCCGAATCATGACCATCTCGCCGGTTCGTTCGCGGATGGCCCGGCATAAAAAGCTGGAATGACCTTCGTGTAGAATATCGACGATCCGGTAATCGTCGATATATTTGCGGCCCTCGCCGATTTCGTTGCCGCAGGCCGGGCAGAGCGTAATTTTTTCGGCTACGGGCTGGTCACATTTGGGGCAGAGTCTCATTAATTTTCATCTAAGATCCAGGTTCGGTTATCGTGAAGGATCTAACGTTATTAATACGCAATCAATAGTCAGGCGAAAAATATCTCGCCGGTCAAAATTCTACTTTCATTTAAAAGCAGGAGTCAAGCTCCAGGATGGAGAGTCTTCGGAGCTAAATATATACAGGCAAAACTCCAAGTGGAAGCGTATCGTTTCTCGGCAAAGGTTAACTTCTTAAATATTTCCAAACTTTTCAATATATTATACCCAAGTAGACTCTAAATGTCAAATAGTGGAAGCCATGACGCCCTCAATGATGAAAAACTATTTTCAAAAGGTTTTAAGTATGCCTTTCATTGAAAAAATTTCTTGTGGACTTCTGGTTTCGGCAATGACGCCGGCTAAAATTTCTTGAGCATATCGACTTAAGCCGAATCGACCTATGATGAAATCATTTAACCAGGATTTGGCCAACCAGCGCTCAGCCATGCGATACCCTCGATAGCGGGTTTTAAATAGCGATTCAATTTGTTGACCATATTGCGACAGCTTACTCAAGTCGTCTGATTTCAATGCTTCGTTGACGGCATCAGCAGCCATTTGACCAGATTCCATGGCTTTACCGATCCCCTCGCCGATAAATGGCAGCGTTGTTCCAATGGTTTCGCCAACAGCCACAATAGGCCCTTTGACAAACGGGTAAGCGCCTTCGAAATCATATCGCAAAGCGGCAGCGCGTATGTCAGTTGTTCTGTCACTCTTTTGTACCAATGCCCTTGCCAGAGGGAAAGAATCCAAAAAAACGTTGAACTGTTTTTTAAGGTTTATCGTTCGTTTCCCCACTCGATCCGGCGATAGTAAGCCGATACCGACGTTGTATTCGTGGTCTCGCATTGGGAAAATCCAGCCATAACCGGGAACGGTAAATCGGCCATGACGTACAAAGGAAATGACCAATCGATCCAGGTCAAAGAAAGAGCGCACATAACACCGCAAGCCGACTCCGCTGGGTCTTTTTCTGGCAGACCAGTTCAGGCTCCGCAGTAGCCCGATATCCGCACCTGTCGCCAGGATAACGATTCGCGCTTGATATTTCCGATCGCTTCCCCGGATTGTGAAAGAAGCCAGACCATTCGATTCAGTGCCCAACTGTTTCACTTCACCCACAGCAAACACCGCCCCCCGTTCAACGGCCGTCTGTGCAACAAGCATATCCAAAAGGCTGCGTTTGATGGTCAGGTATTCGCCCGCTATTTCAACTTCGTTCTGAGAGGGGCTTATTAAAACGCTTGTGTCATGCAGACGGCCGATTGCACGAACTTTCTCACCGGCACCGATGGTATCAAGACACCGTAAAGCAGCGGGCAGCAGGCCGTCGCCGCAAACTTTTTCGCGCGGAAACTTCTTGCGATCCAGCAGCAACACATTGTGATTCCCTGGCGCAAGGTGACATGCTGAAATCGCACCCGCAGGTCCGGCGCCGATGATGGCCGCGTCCCAAAGCTGATCAGGTATCGAATGGGTATCGTACTGCCATTTCGTTCTTGTCTTTAAATGGTGCATTTTTTAGATGTCAAACTCGTTCAAATGTTCAATTGTTTGGCACGATCTGACATGATGCAACACACAGGGTCCAATATTGATATGTAGCAAAAATGCACAAAAAGTGAAATATATACTTCTTCCTATATTTTAAAAGTCCTTCTTCTCCCCCGAGATTTCTGACACCATTTCCGGTTTCTTGACAGGCACTCGTAGTCGCTTTATCCTTCATCTTACACACTGAGATCTATTTTAAAGCCGCAGGAGAAAATAATGAAGACCATCATCGAGCCGTTTAAAATCAAAAGCGTTGAACCCCTACGCTTTACCAACCGTAAAGAACGCAAAGCCATTCTAAAAAAAGCCGGGTATAATCTGTTTAACATTCAGGCTGAAGATGTGCTCATCGATCTGCTGACCGACAGCGGCACCGCCGCCATGAGCGCCCACCAGTGGGGCGGCATGATTGAAGGCGATGAAGCCTATGCCGGGTCCAAAAGCTTTTCCCGGCTGGAGCAGGCCGTCAGGGAACTGACCGGCTTTCGCCACATCATCCCCACTCACCAGGGCCGTGCCGCTGAAAAAATCCTGTTCAACATTGTGGGTGGACAGAACCGGGTCGTCCCCAACAACACCCACTTTGACACTACCCGCGCCAATGTGGAGATGAGCGGGGCCGAGGCGCTCGATCTTCCCATCGCTGACGGGCTCGATCCGAATTTGATTGCTGATTTTAAGGGCAATATGGATCTCGATGCCCTGGACACCTTGCTGCGCAATGAGGACCCGCAGCGCATTCCACTGGTCATGCTGACCATCACCAACAACGCCAATGCCGGCCAGCCGGTTTCGATGGCCAACATCCGCAAAACAGCCGAGCTGTGCCGCGCCCATAAGATCCCTTTTTTTCTGGATGCCTGCCGCTTCGCTGAAAATGCCTACTTTATCAAACTCAGAGAGCCGGGCTATGAGAACAAAACTGCCCGGGAAATAGCCCGGGAGATGTTTTCCCATGCGGATGGCTGCACCATGAGCGGCAAAAAAGACGGCTTGGTGAATATGGGGGGCTTTCTGGCGGTCAACGATGATCAGCTGGCCGGCCAGGCACGCAATATACTGATCGTCACCGAGGGCTTTCCGACCTACGGCGGCCTGGCCGGACACGATCTGGAGGCATTCGCACGGGGACTGGACGAGGTTTTAGCAGAAGACTATCTTAAATATCGAATTCGGTCCGTAGCGTATTTAGGTGAACACATATCGGCAATCGGCGCCCCGATTTTCCAGCCGCCGGGCGGACACGCCATTTACATCGATGCCAAGGCATTTCTGCCGCATATCCCCCCGCAGCAATATCCGGGTCAGGCAATGGCCTGTGCGCTTTATCTTACCGGCGGTATCCGTTCCTGCGAAATCGGAAGTGTGATGTTCGGCAAAACCGATCCCGATAGCGGTCAATTTAAACCGGCCAAACTGGAAATGGTCAGGCTGGCGATTCCCCGCAGGGTGTATACCAAGAGCCACATCGATTATGTGGTCGAATGCATTGAATCTGTTTTTCGCAAACGGGATGATATCAAAGGGATGCGCATCACCTATGAGCCTCCGGTGCTCAGACACTTCACAGCTCAATTCGAGCCTTTGTGAATTGCTTTTAAATCCTCATCTTTTGCCCGATGCCTGTGTTGCTCCTCAGCGAAAGCGGCTTGCGTACTATAATAGTATGCGGCACCGTTTTCGCTTCCTCGCGCCTTGGCCTCGAACAAAATCTAATAATTTAAAAGCAGTCAACTCATAATAAGAAAAACTTGCCCATGTGGATGGAGTGCCAATTTTGCAACTTTATAGTTTTCTGGCTAGTGGCCATTAGCAAGGAGCGAGAAGCCAGTAGCGAAATTCTTTATTTATTCTGGAATTCGGCCGCAATGCAGACGGTTTGGAAATGGATGTCCACCGTGTCTTCGATGTTGGGTGCATAGCCGCCGGCCATAGTGACGGCCACCGGCAGACCGGCTTTGTGGCAATGCTGTAACACAAGTCGATCTCTTTTCGCGAGCCCTTCTTTGCTTAAATCAAGACGTCCAAACCGATCATTTGTGTAAGGATCGGCACCGGCCAGGTAGATGACCGCATCGGCCCGGGCCTGTTTTAAAGATTCTCGCACGCCCTTTTCCAGCGCTTCCAGATACACGCCATCGTCGCACCCATCCTCAAGGGCTATGTCCAGATCACTCTTTTCTTTGTGGAAGGGAAAATTATTTTTGCCGTGAATGGAAAAGGTATAAACGGTCGCATCTTTCTGCAGCAGAGCTGCGGTACCGTTACCCTGGTGCACATCACCGTCAAGAATCAGCACCCGCTTGACTCGGGTGTCTGCCTGTAAGGCCCGCACTGCAATAACACTATCATTGAAGATACAGTAACCCTGCCCCTGGTTGTTAAAGGCGTGATGGGTGCCGCCGCCCAGATGAACGGCCACCCTATCGCAAAGGGCGGCAAAACAGGCTTCAATCGTTGCTCCGGCAGAACGCCTGGCACGTTCTACAAGTTCTGGCGACCAGGGCAGCCCAATGCGCCGGATTTCTTTGGCGGTCAATTGTCCTTGCTGCAAACGCCGCAGGTAATCCGGATCATGCGAGCGGCAGATTTCAAGGTCGGTTGCAGCGCGGGGGATGCATAGATCCTGAGGAGAAAATTGACGGGAACGTTGGATTCGTTTCCTGAGAAGGGCATATTTGCCGATCGGAAAAGAATGTTCTTGCGGCAGAGGAATGGTGAAAGTATCCGTATAAAATATTTTCAAAAGTCCAACCCAATTCTTTTATTCTTGGGACGCTAAGATGTCTTTGTAGGTACCGGCTTTTTGCAGGCAGTTTCTAAATGTTGCACTGGAATTCAGCAACCGGCTCCTTGTTAAATTCTGCAAACTCCATTATGGAGTCCAGCTCGACGTTGCCGCCCCCACGAGCCATTCCGGCCGAAACCACAAAGTCAAAGCATCGCACCGCGGGATTGACTTCCCTGGCCGCATTTTCGATGCTGATCAATCCGTTTTCCCGGAAGTCACGAATAAAATCCGCCAGAATCGCTTCAGCCTCATCTTGATCGGAGAACGGTAAAACCGTACAGAACTGGTTGATGCGGCGTCGGGCGGAAAATCCACCGACCAGGCCAAAGTGTTTGTTAATGAAATCGCCCATCGTTCGGATGCCGACCTGAGCAGCAGTGTGTCCCAGATTAACGATGATGCGATCCA
The DNA here is from genome assembly GCA_050122255.1 of Desulfobacterales bacterium. Classification (GTDB taxonomy): domain Bacteria; phylum Desulfobacterota; class Desulfobacteria; order Desulfobacterales; family JAHEIW01; genus JAHEIW01. The sequence continues at coordinate 15,901 of JASFJF010000004.1, read as the reverse complement.
GGTCTTCCAGTGAAAAAAGAACAACAATGAAATGTCGGTGCCCGTTATGACGGGCCAGATCGATTTGATAGCGTACCTTAAACTGGCGCCTGGAATGCAGGCCGGTTAGCTCATCCTGCAAATTTTCAATGCTGTTGATGATCTCATCGTAGAAAGGATGATCGAAATCTTCAAACGCTTCGGGAGAGCCCTGAAAAACGATCTTTTTTCCGTAAAGGGCCAGGATGCGATCGGAAATGAAAAATACGTCTGGAATATCGTGGCTGATTAACACCGCCGTAAAGCCATATTTTTTTTTGTATTCGGCAATCATTCCTAAGATGGCATTCCTGCGAATGGGATCCTGACCGGTGGTCAATTCGTCAAATAGAACTATTTTCGGATCGGTAACCAATGCCCGGGCCAACGCGGTTCGTTTTTGCATCCCGCCTGACAGCTCGGATGGGTATCTGTGGGCCACGTCTGTTAATTCAGTTTGCTCGATGCGAGCCATTATTTTGGCATGAGCTTGTTTTTTATTGAGATGTTTGAATTTCTTCAAAGGCAGGGCCACATTTTCATAAACCGTTTTGGAATCAAAAAGTGCGTTGTTCTGAAACATGTAGCTGACCTGTGATAAATAGGCATTCCATTTTTTGCGCGACATCTTTTCGATGGGTTCGCCCCTGAAAAGGATACTGCCTTCTTCCGGTTTGAGCAGTCCGATAATATGTTTGAGCAAGACGCTTTTGCCCTCGCCGCTTTTGCCGATGATGGTGGTCACATCACCTTCAGGAATTTGCAGGTTGACGCTATCCAGAATGGTCTTCTGGCCAAACCGTTTGGTCACATTTCTAAATTCTATGATGGGAGGATTCATCATGCACCCCGTTTACAGCCAATCAATGGTCATTCGTAAACCGTCACAGCATGTCTTGATTCTGTTCCAAAAATCAGAGAGCAACTTCTTCGGCTTTAGGGCAAAAAATCGGGCTGGACTTAATCAGCACGTACACAGGAGGACGCCGCCTCCCGAGGACAAGCGACTTGCCCCGTGAAGGTTACCAGCGGCCCGTTAAAGGGAAGGGCATTCCAGCTACTAAACGTGAACCTTTTGATGGTTATCAAAAAACAGGTCAAACGACCTGGAATGGTTTAATAAAAATGCCTTCTATATTTATCTTAATCACAAAATGAGATCGTGCAAGGCTGAGGCTCATGCTTGCGCCATCAGTTGCTTGAGCTCTTCAATGGTGGCGTTTTCCGCATCGGCAATGAGTAAAGTTTGTGCAATGTAATTACATATGGCACATGGCAGTGTAAAAGTACGGAACATATTGATGACAACCGCTATAATCGCTTAAAATTGTTGACTCAGCCAGCTCGTGGCGGCATGCAGAATCTGTGCATGGGTATCATCCTGAGATATGGGGTGGGTTTTGGGAACCCGAAAGGAATGATCGCCGCCTTCAATGACTTCCAGCTTCCAGGAGGCTGTCAGGCGATTCAAAACAGTTTTGAGGCGGTCCAGGTCACAGAGGGTATCGCGTGTGCCGGCAAAAAAAAGCATCGGTATCTGTATCTGGTACAGATGCGCATCGCGCAACTGGTCCTTTTTTCCCGGCGCATGTAACGGATATCCTAAAAAAATCAAGCTTTTTACAGAGAGCTGTCCTTCAGCCACCATCTGAGAAGCCACACGTCCGCCCATGGACTTGCCGCAGGCAACAATGTTTTGCGGGCTGAATTTCGGGTGGTTGCTCAAAAAATGATAAACGCTTTGCCAGGTTTGAACCAGTTTGGCTTGAGAATCGGGAGATTTGTTACCTTTTTCCTTGTAAAGGAAATTAAACCGCAGCGTCAGATAACCTGCCTGATGCATTCCCCGGGCTGCAAACCGGATCAACGGATTGTACATGTCATTGGCGGCACCATGGGCAAAAATGACGCCTATGGTTTTATGGTGATCAAAATTATCAGGGACCGAAAGGATCCCCGAGACGCTTTCCGAATCTCCAACCGGGATCGATAGATTACAGGTAATCATATTCGAATCCTCTTCTCATTAATTTGCACGCAAGATTCAGATAGGGTGTAACAGCGCTTCAGACCGATAGTCAAGTGCAATTAGAACGGTATTGGGTATGGGTTGCTAAAACGACACGCAGTCATCTATCGGCTTATTTTTTCTGGTCTTTAAGTGTCCGGGCTTGACAAACGTGGAGTGGTATGATGTCAGACGTGCTGAATCGGTCAAATAAGGAAAGGATTTACTTTTGGCTGAGTTTAAAATAAAAAAACTGATCTCCGGTGGGTTGATTACCAATTACTTCTGCACATCCCGCTGCAGGCATTGCCTGTATAATTGTAGCCCGGCCTGGGAAAAAGAATATATGACTCCGCAGGCGGCCGAAGAAAATCTGCTGATCATTCGCCGCCTGGGATGCAAGGTGGTGCATATCGGCGGCGGGGAGCCCCTGTTAAGGCCCGCAGAACTTTCAGCCGTCCTGGAAGTTGCAACAGCCATCGGAGTGGCGGTGGATTACGTTGAGACCAATTCATCCTGGTTTAAGGATAAGGATTCGGCCGTCGCTATGCTAAGCCAGTTGCATGAAAAGGGGCTGCAGACCTTACTGGTATCCATCAGCCCGTTTCATAATGAATTTATCCCGTTTACAAAAGTCAAAGGGGTTGTTGATGCCGCCCGCAAAACCGGCATCGGCATTTTTCCATGGATTTCGGATTTTTTGAGGGACTTATCCGAACTGGATGAAACCGGAACGCACGCATTGGCCGAATATGAAGCGCTGTTCGGTCATGATTATATAAAGAACCTGCCACAACGCTATTGGATTCATATGGGCGGCCGGGCATTGAATACGCTGCGGCCTTATTTTGCAAATAGATCGGCCGAGCAGATTCTAAAGGAAAATGCCGACAATTGTGCAGCCGAGCTGACGGACACCGGGCATTTTCATCTGGATCTTTTTGGAAACTACATCCCCGGCCTTTGCTCCGGGCTATCCATATACCGAGAAGATTTAAACCAGCCGCTTGCCGCAGATAAATATCCGGTTCTATCGACATTGTTTTCGAAGGGAATACGGGGTATTTTTGAAATGGCCCGGCATACATTCAATTACACGCCTGCAAAACCTGTCTACATTAACAAATGCGATCTATGCACGGAAATCCGCACCCTTTTCGCCCAACATAATTTCGGCGGCCCCGCAGAACTCAACCCCAAAGAATTCTACTCCAACCTGTGATGTGTTTTAATTTAGCAGCCCATCAAATTTAAAATTGACAAATAAATCTGAACGTACGAGGAGATTTAGAAATGTTAAATTAGCACCCAGAATTAAGGGATTTTTTTGATGAGCAAGGCCGCACAAATGTTTTAGCCCTCGGCGTACTTATTTGTACGTCGAGGGCTGAAACATGCGGAGAACGCAGCTCATCGGAAAAATAACTAATTATGGGTGCTAATTTGAGAGGATTCCCAGCCCAGAATAGCCAACTTGCGCGCCTTACCGCCGCCGTAATTTCCAAATTCGGCTGTTTTACGAATAACCCGATGACAGGGAATCACGAACGGTATTGGATTACTGCCCACCGCATTGCCCACCGCACGCGAAGCACTCGGCAAACCAAGATAAACCGCCACATCCTCATAGGAAACGACGGCTCCCACCGGTATTCGGAGGAGTGCCTCCCAGACCTTGATTTGAAAATTGGTGCCGTTTAACAGCAGATGAAGGGGCTTAGTGCGTTGCCCAGCCAGGGGATCGAATATGCGATCGACAATGGGTCGGGTTGTGTGCGGGTTTTCAATCAAGGCAGCATTTTGCCATTTTGCTTTCAGGCTCGCCCATGCAGCTGACCGCTCTTTGTTTTGAACGAATTTTAAACCGCAGATACCTCTGTCGGTTGTTGACAGTATACACTCGCCAAATGGGGTGGCATGATATCCGTAAGTGATTTCGAGACCCCTGCCCTTGGCCTTGTATTCCCCGGGCGTCACGGCTTCGCAGCTCACAAACAAATCATGCAGGCGTCCGGGGCTGGTCAGGCCTGCTTCGTAGGTGACGTCTAACAGGTTAATGGACTTTTCCAGCAACTTCTTGGCGTGCTCTTTGGTTAAAAATTGCAGAAATCGTTTGGGGCTGATACCCACCCAACGACTGAACAGGCGCTGAAAATGGTATTCGCTCATGGGAATCCGGGCGGCAATTTCCCTTAGACCCGGTTGGGCGTGAAAATTGTCGATTAAAAACGTGATCGCTTTTTCGATTCGCTCATAATCAATTGCGGCCTGAGAAAATGTTTCAGCGGTCATTTGGCACTCCCTTTAGATATGATGCGACGCATTTTTAAACCAAGATAGGCCGAATGACGCGATGCTGCCACCCGATTCTTGCTATTTTTCACCGTTCGGTTAGCCAGTTTAGCCCGTTAAGCCGGTTGTAATCTAAGAAATCTGATTACATTTTTTACGGGCAAACGGCCAAACGGGTAACGGGCTCAACCTTTTTAATGTAGGTTTTAGGGGATGACTTTAACCACCACCAGCGTCACATCATCCTCGGGGACGACACCCTGTCGGAAATGCTCCAATGCATTTATGATGGCGGCAACGATTTCCTTTGCGCTTTTAGCAGCATGTTTGCGAATGATATCAAACAGCGACTCTTTGCCAAATAGCTGACCAGCTGCGTCGTGGGCTTCCCAGATGCCGTCCGTGCCAAGTACGATGACTTGCCCGCGGGCCAACCCATGCTTTTGCCTTTCCTCATATCGACAGCTTTGATCCACTCCCAGGGCCATACCCGATCCTTTTAGCTCTTCAAAGACGTTGTCTGCCGGATCATACAATATGGCCGGCTCATGACCGGCGCGCACCCAGCGAATGCGCTGCTGCTGCACATCGATCTCACTGCAGAACAGCGTCATAAACCTGCCCGATTCCTCGACATCTAACGTCAGTTGCCGGTTCACGTCTGATACGATTTGGGCAATATTGCCGGATAATAAAGCCCGCTGCCGCAACGAAGACCGGGCAGATGCCATCAAAAGGGCTGCTGAAATACCGTGCCCGGAAACATCTCCTACAACGATGCCGATTTTGCCGCTCTGCTGATCGCCCAAATACAGATAATCATAATAATCACCACCGGTACGCTCGCAGTATATGCTTTTTCCGGCGATATCCAATCCGGCGACGATGGGATCGTTTTTCGGCAAAAAGTTTTGCTGAACTTCTTTGGCCAGTTCCAATGAGTGACGCATTTTATCACGTTCCTTGAGTCCGTCGGTCATTTCATTAATCACGTCTCCGGTATAGCCGATTTCATCGTTGGAAGTGACCCTGATACGGTTGTTGAGATCCCCATCGCGAACTCTTTTCAGAACCCGAATGATCTCCTTTAGCGGTCGCGTGATATTGCCACTGACCAGTAACATCAAACCAATGCCGACACCGATACCAAAAAGAGCGTTAGCCAGCAGCGCAGATCGTAATAATTCAATCAACACGGCAGGATCCAGATTGGTACGAGAGCTGCCGCGCACAATTGCAATCAGGGCTAAAAACGGGATCAGGTTGCAAGCAAAAATGAGCGCCGCCAGACGGGTGCGGATCCGCACGCGTAAAGTCTTGGGGGTTACGTACAGCCCGCCGTTCGGGAAAAAATAAGGCGCCATCCGTTGCAGAACAAATTCCAGAACAAAAAAAGCGGCTGTAATGGTGCCCAGCCCGATTAACAGATTTTGAATAAGCGCCCGTCCAATTATCATTTCACCGGCTTTGTACGTATAGAAACAGATGGGATAGACGGCAGCGGCGCAGAGCCACAACAATAAATCCAATGCAATTAAAAAAAAAGGTTCATTCAACAGTCTCTGTTGGGCTTTACCGGCAAGTTCTTGCGGTACAGCTTCATTGCGGTACATAAGATCTAGCGAACGCCGGATGGGCTGTTCAAAAATAAGGGTTGCTACCAGAATAAACATCAAAAACAGGGGCTCGAAAAACAGCGCAATGCGAAAAGTCAGGCGCTCGATTTCAGGTGTCGGTGGAGATATGGATCGATAGCTCAGGATAAAAAAGGTGAGGACGCCAATTGATATCCCAACTAAATTAAAAAAAAACATCTGGTTTTTTAGCCGAAAAAGCGTGAATTTGGACACAGCCGGTATCTCCTTGTTCCATCGGTCTGCAGCACCAATCAAAATTTTAATTTGGAAAAATCGATATTTTTTTGCTCAGCAGGCCTGATGCAGTTCATTTCGTTATGGTATCGGTTACCTAACTTTCATTCATTCTTTTCACACCGGGTTTTAAATTGCAAGGATTATCACATATTATAATTTATTGTAATTTATACAAATATACATTTGGGAGCTTTTTGCACGCTTTTTGCAGAATGGGATAACAACACTCTTTGCGGATAGGAAATCGATCCGCAAACCATAATGGCTTGACACCCGGTTGATTCACGGTGTGCGGTTTTGGAAATCGGACAAACGTTTATAACATGATCCATGCACAAAGAAAGCAGGGTGGCCGAAATATGATTTCAGCGTTGCAACGATCATTTAAATCGGGACAAGAACCCTCCAACAAAAGCGCCGCCGATCTCAAGATGAAGGATTATGAGATCATCGCCCGTTTGTATTATTTGATCGGCAACCTGTCTGAAGAACAGCAAAGAGATCTTTTCAGGCAATTTCTCAATGGGAGTATGGCCAATTTTTTGTTAAAAGCGGCTATCGATATGTCATCCGAACAACAGTTTGCATTCATGAAACGTATGGAAGAAATGCAGCCGCAAGCCGGACAACTGGACCGCAGAGCAGACTGCAGAAAGGATTGCCTGATAAACGTGAATTTTAAGATACGGGGTCAGAGGTTCCGTAGCTATATTCTGGACATCAGCAAATCCGGTGCTTTTATCGAAACCAGCGCGGCCTTTACCACCAGGCAAAAAATGATACTAAGGTTCGCATCTCCAGAAGACCGTCAGCCCTTGGACTTAATCGCTGAAATCGTTTGGTCCGATACCCGGGGGGTTGGCGTGAAATTTCTCCATCTTACCGCAGATCAGTCCCAAAAATTAAAATCTTTTACCGAAAAAACCGCAGAAGTTTTAAAAATCGCCAGTTAGCAATTTAAGAAAAACTCCCCGATCCCTCACCTATTTAACCAATTCCCGGATGACAGAGGGACTGAATCCGCGAGAGTACAGAAAACGATAGATTCTATCATTTCTTTTTTGGGGATCTGCTTGGCGTGCGAAAGTCGTCTTTTTCTTTTGTAACAGCCGGCCGGCATATTCATATTCATCTTCTTGCGGGTAATTTTCTACTAGCAGTTCTTCGATCGCTGAATCCATCAAGCGCTTTCTTTTTAAGGCCAACCGGATATAACGCCTGCCGAAACACTTGCGTTTGAGCTGCAGAGCATATAACCGTGCCGTTCTGCAGTCATCGATGTAACCGAAATCTTCGCATCGTGCGATTACCGTGTCGACGATCTTGGCCGCAAAACCCCGTTGCTGTAATTTCCGTATTAATTCGTATTTTGAATGGTCGCGACGGGCAAGAATCCGAACTGCTGTATTCATCGCTCGCTGGAAAGCTTTTTTTTCAGGAGGCAAAATATTCTGTCTACTGTCTTCTATCATCTATTCTTTATTTGTCAGGCAACGTTTTAACGAAAACGGATCCTGCGTCAAAGTCCTCTGCTTTCCATCTTCTGTCATCTGACTTCTGGCCTCTGTCTTTATTGAGGCAGCCAGGGTCCTTTAACCTGATAACCGTCGGCAAGCAGTAAGCGGCTCATTCCCTTCAGATGCGGCGCCCCCAGCAAAGCAACGACACCTCCCCGGGCCAGCTCCGCTTGCATCCTTTCAACAAATATTTTATCGCGATGATCGATTACGGCGTGATGACGGCTTGGAAAACGGATACCGGATAGCCGCAATTTTTCCAGATCGCCTTTCAAGTAGGATTGCACGTAATCGTTTGCCAGGGTTTTCCATTGATCGGTCTGTTTGAGGAAATGCATGATCTTTTCATGCGAAATGTTTTGCAGCACCTTTATCTGTTCTTCAATGCTTTCAAGAAATATAATCTTTTTATCCAGTTCTTGCGCGACGTGGAAACCTTCCATATCGACCGAATATTTCCAGCCATTGCGTTGCAGGTAAGTGGACCACAATGTAAAAAAGGCCAGCCAGGGCTGCATCCCTTGCACGAGGTCATAAACGGTTTCCTTCAGATCGTCCTTGCAGTACTGAAAAAATTGAGTTGAGTTTCTCATTCGGCAAACCGGAATCAGCGCAGCGGTGATGCCGGTAATGGTTTTGTCATCCAGCTCGTCAAAAAGGTGGTAAGAGGATTCATCGTTCATACCGGCTTGCCGGACCCGGGCCATGCTGTCTTCATTCAGAGGGCCTTCGAACATAACGATACGCGCGTTTAGCAGACAGCGGCGCAATGCGTTTCGAAAACTGTACGGGAAAAAATGGGCGGTGCCGATCAGCTTTGACACGTAGCCCTTTTTTTGGACCTGCCAGATCATTTTTAGCTTTTTTTGTTTTGACTTCCGAAATAGCATTGAGCCCTTTGATCTTTAATACGCTGTATTATTTGGAGGACACGATTTTACCACGAAAGGCACGAAGAAACCAAAGTAAAATGATGTGTTTTCCCTTCGTGATCCTGGTGTTTTTCGTGGTTTTACAACCTGCGATTCGTGCTAGCGCCAAGACAAAATCGATTCTAATAGGGTTGGTTTTTTGAGTACAATTTCACACATTTCATACCGTCGCGTGGGCACTGCCCCCCATTTTTCCTTAAAGCGGCGAATACCGGCATTTATCCCCAATCCGAGATGAATGGTGTTTTTCTCGTGTTCCAGGCTCAGGTTGATCAGCTCAAATAATAAAAGATCAGAGGCGCCCACCACATAGCTCTTCTTGGAATGGCACCCGATAATGTAATTGGAAAACCCTTCGGCTTCAAGGTCAACAACATAAAAGGCGCTCAGCCTGTTTGTTTTATCCCAGGCATTCAGCACAAAGGCCTTTTCGGCGCCGGATACAAATTCCGGCATTTTAAATAATAGCCTTTCGACGCGCTCTGACAGCGGCGTTTGGACAACAAATTCATGCATCAGCTCTTGGTGGCTGTCACTCATATTCGTTGAAATTTCCACGCGCAAGTTTTGACGTGCCTTCCTCAGGTTGCGTTTCACCGGGCTGCGGATGATGGGGTTCAGGGCATTTAGCGTAAAGTAGGCATCTCTTTGATTTTCGCGACAGGATCCGGCCAGAGAAGATGGCATTTCCGGGGCGATCAGTGATATAAATTCGGGACGCAGTGTTTTTTTTATTTTGGAATAGACGGCCTCCAAGGCATCGCAAGTGAAATTATCTGCCAGGGGATAGCCGACCAAAATGGTCCATTTTTTTTTGTGGCAGATGAAAAAATCATCCATAAAAAGGGGCTCACCGGCGGACACCAAAGTCATCAGACGAATGCAATGCTCCGGTACATAGGCCCTGTTTAAGATATAGGCTTCTTCCTGAGCGCTTAGCATAGCCGGATTATCCCTAAATTCGCCACAAGCCCGCTTTTACTTTTTGAGCTCTGTCTGGCAGTTAGATAGATTTTTTCATTTTGTGAATCTGCTCAACAGCCTCTTTAGGTAAAGTTGTTATTTTCATGCCGGTGGTGAGGGCATAATAATAAATCTGAGCCACTTTTTCCAGAAGCTCAGCATTTTTCCAGGCCTGGTCAAGACTTTTTCCCAAGCTTAAGGCACCATGGTTTTGTAAAATGTAACAAACACCATTGTTGCCCATTTTGCTGGTAACATTTTGTACCAGATCGGCACTGCCGGAAACAGCATAGGGAATCACACCCACCTCGGCACCGATTTCAATAGTGATTTCATCGAATAGTGCGGGAACGGATTGACCGGTAACCGACAATATGCTCGCAAAAAGCGAATGGGTATGGACGACTGCGCTCACATCCGGCCGGCATTCATAAATAGCGATATGCATTCCCGCTTCGACTGAAGGCTTCAAACGCCCTTCCAGCGGCTTTTGTTTAAAATCGATTATACATATATCACCGGGTGTCATACGATAATAAGGTCGCCCGGATGGCGTTATGGCAACACCACTTCCATCCTTGGTCCGGGTTGAGATATTGCCGCCGCTGCCTCTCCGGCTTCCGAAATAACCATGCTCGGAGAGCCATCGCCCGCATTCTAAAATAGCCTTTTTCTCTGTATCATATTTGCCCATTGCAGATCCCAATCGATTTTGATGAATTCCTGAATATTTCAAGATCAGGTATTCTTATGGTTTTTCAGCTACGAATACCGCAACTCCCTTCTATCAGATCATAATTTGCGAAAGAAGCAGCGAACATACAATAACTTCGGATGTATTCTCGTGCAAGATTCAGCTACTATCATATGCATTCAAAATCAATAAATGGTTTTTTTCGACGCTATGATTTTGCCCGCTATGAGCTGTGCGCAGTTTGGAGGTATTTTGATTGTACAAGATAAATCAGAGATAACGTAAAAGGCTTTTCGGGTGAGCTCGCTTGAAACGGTCGTAGATGCGACAGAGTGGATAGAACACCACCAAGACAGCCAGGGTCGCCAGCCCGGTTTCGACCAGCCCGCCGGCTCGGTACAATTTCAGTGCCCAGGCGAAAACCGCCAGCAGATGAACATGCAAGATGTAAAAGAAAAGCGGCGTGCGGCCGAACACTTGCAAGGGATTGGCCGGAGATGGTTTGCGCTTCCGATACCAGGCAAAGAGAACGGCTAACATCAGAAACATAAGGCCCAATTCAAGTGCCGCAAAAGAAAGACTGGGCGGGTATTTGCTCACATGCAACCACTGCGGAATGGAATTGTCATAGCGGTACAGCAGCATGTTGCCGTATTGGTTAAAGCCGCGAACGATCAAAAATACAATCAAAGAAAAAATACCTGCCAGCGAAACAAAACGAACCGGACTTACATTTTTATTCTGCTGCATATAGGCACCGCATACCCAGCCAAGTATCATATTGGCTAGCCAGGGCAACAACGGATAAAGCACATATACACCCTGTGTGGCCGGCCCACCGTTTACAAGAAAAGTGCCCATCAGTCCGGTTTTTTGTTCGATACCGGCCCAAACGGCCAGTGCTTCCCCAAAAACAAGAATTCCCAAGCCAATGGCGAGCAGGCTGCGCATTCCGAGTCTGCGAAGCGGGATCATTAAGCAAAAACTACCACCGATAGCGTACAAAACCTGCAAAACGGTTCCTTCACCAAAACCAAAACTCATCCACAAAGGATCCAGCAATAATATAAAAAAGCCGCGTATCAATAGACTGATATCAATGCTGCGTTGCCGTTCACCACGGGCCAAACGTCTGGCTGTGCTCAATGCCAGCACAAAGCCGGCCAGAAATAAAAATGTGGGCGCGCACACATGCGTTACCCAGCGGACGAAAAACTGAACTGCCGGGATTTCAGCACCAGCTGGGTACCACATAAAAGAATCTCTGGCATAACGACCGACATTGAAAGCATGCGACGCATGGTCCAGGGCCATGAGCACCATGACGATACCGCGCATGGCATCAATGGCTGGCAAGCGAGTTATCGTCTCGCTTGTTGGTGGAGGGTTCTCAAAGATGGCCATCACTTTTTGTTAGCAATATATCCACAACTGCGCAGGTAGCTGCGGATTTCTCGTTGTATTGTTTTTTGAATTTCCAACGGGCGCTTTATGTGGCATGATAATAGCATGTAAAATATTTGCCCCCAGAGGCGCCATTTGGCCAAAATTTGGCTTATTGCAAAGCAGAATGCTTCTTTAACAATATTTGTTTTCTTTTTAATATGTTGTCACTTTTCTCAAAAAGCATAAAATTGTGGAAATTTGCAAAAAAAGACTAAAGTATGTAAAGTTTTTACCGATAATATAATTGAGTCGTAATTAATTTGACACGCAGAAGCCAGTGAATTAGAATTATTGTAAATAATGACGGTTGTATCGTCAGAATGATTGGCAACCGCTTAACGTTTGAGGAGACTGCCATAAAATGGAAATTACCCCCAAAGACTCTGTTAATATTGAAGCTTATGTGAATCAGGTGCAGGATAAGGATAAAATTGACGCCGCAGCCGAACAAAAGGAACAGCAGCAAGCCAAGGCAGATACCGTAGCACTTTCAAACGCGGCAAAAAATATACAGCAGGCCCAAAAAGAATTAGAGGCGCTACCGGATGTCCGCGAGGACAAGGTTGCCGAGCTCAAGGAGCAAATCGAAAACGGAACCTACGAGATTGATGCGGAAAAAATAGCGGATAAGATGCTTAAAGATTCATTGTTAAATGATCTGGCTTAAGCTCTGGCTCGTCTAAACGGCAAGCTTTGGATTGAAGAATATAGGCGATTGCGGGACTATCCTGCATCGCCTTTTTTCTTCTGATGGAGCCTTACAACTGCAATTGTAAGAATTTGGCAACCAAATGATAAAGCGCATCTCTCAAGGTTCGATGCAATTCAGACAGAATGCGTATAATCCGGCCGGATCTTCTGCCAGCAACAGATGACTGACTTCGCCATCGACAACCGTATCGTATATTTTTTGTACCGGATGTCCGCTCGGCTGCAAGACCTTAATGATCGCCGTGATGATTCGATTGAGCCTTTTGATTAACTGCTCCCTTGTTGTTAACGGTTGCGCAATATAAGAAATTTCATAATCTTTTAAACCCGCCTGCTCGGCCGCTGCACGGATGGTGTCCTGTAAATTGCCGAGCTGATCAACCAGTCCCAGATCCTTCGCGGCGGTGCCGGCCCAGACACGGCCCTGGGCAATTTTTTCGACCGCCTCCGGTTCCATATTACGTCCTTGAGCCACTCGCTGAATGAATCGCTGATATCCCCGTTTGATCATCTGATTCATTGACTGCGCAATCAGCTCATTGAGCGGACGGCTGGGATCAAATGCATCGGAGAGTTTGGTAGTGCCGACACCATCACTGGTAATGCCAAGGGATTTTAGACTTCTTTCAAAAGTCGGAAAGGCTCCGAATATCCCGATCGAGCCAGTTATCGTGGTCGGTGTGGCCCAGATTTGATCGGCCTGGGCAGCGATCCAGTATCCGCCCGAAGCTGCCACTGATCCCATGGAAACAAAAACAGGCTTGCCGCTGTCGCGAGTCAGCTCGATTTCTCTGCTGATGACCTCAGATGCGGTCGCACTGCCACCACCACTATCGATCCGTACGACCACCGCTTTTACCTGGTCGTCGTTACGTGCACGCATGAGAAGATCCGCGATGGTGTCGCCGCCGATTCTGCCGGTCGGCTGCTCGCCATCCAGAATAGTACCACTGGCGACAATGATGCCGACTTTATTCTTTTTCAGAGGATTCGACATCAGATCGGGTTTAATGCGGTCTAAATATTCGTCGAAAGCAATCTGCTTAAAGGTTAAACCGTCCTTATCACGACCGACGATTTCGATCAGTTCCTGGCGCATTTGATCACGGGTTATGAGTTCATCCACAAGGCCAAAATTTAATGCCGTTACGGCAGCGTCGCCATCGGCTTTTGTCAGGTAAGCCGGAAAATTATTAATATATTCATCGAGGCGCTGCGAATCCATGGCCCGTTGCCGGGATACGACATGTTTATAATCGCCCCAGAGGGCGTCAAGCCAGGCCAGGTTGGCCTCTTTGGCATCATCAGACATATTATCACGCAAAAAAGGTTCCAGGGCTGATTTATAGGTGCCGACACGAAAAGCATGGAATTGGATTTTGAGTTTTTCAAGGGCTGTTTTGTAATACTTTCGATAGAGGCCGAAGCCCTGCAGCAGAATGGTGCCCATCGGGCTCAGATAAAGCCTGTCGGCATGGGCAGCCAGCAGGTATTGTTGTTGATCGAAAGAATCACCATAAACGATAATTTGCTTACCTCCACTTTTAAAACGCTCAAGCGCAGACCCGATATCCTGAAGCTTGCTGATACCTGCTCTGGCCATCTTTCTGAGGTCCAGTACCATCACCTGTATGCGGTCATCATCTTTGGCATAGTCGATCACATCGATAATGTCCTTTAACAGCGTCTCTTTTTGAGCGGCTTCACCAAATATAGCGCTGGCCATTATCGTTTCGGTTTTTTGTTCAACGATATTTCCTTCAGGAGTTAAGATCAGAGCAGCTTTATCGGGCACATCTTCTTGACTGTCAAAAAATATGATGGAAAAGAAAAAGATAAGCAGTAAAAGAAACAGAACATTGCCGACAAAGCGGCGTGTAACTGTCACGCTGTTCCAAAATGCGCTAACAAACCGGCGAAATTTACCCGGGGGGTTCTTCATTCCTCTTCGTCCTCAGCTAGGTGTTGCACAACAGGAAAACCACGTACAATGAATTTGATCGTCATAACCACGGAGTCACAAAAGATTTCTACTAAATGAATCGATTTTCGTTGCGTTTGTTTGTGGTTCGGCGATATACCTATAATATAATTCAATTTGATGGTATTGCATACCCCGTAACTAAATTTTGCATAAAAAAATAGGGCGACCTGAAAGCCGCCCTATTTTCAGGGGTCTTTTTCTGCTGGGCAACCCATGGATCCGATTTATTTAGTGGACCGTTATCTGTTTCGGTTTGTGTTCCTCGGGTTTTGGGATTTCAACCTTCAAAACGCCATCCTTAAAATCGGCCTTGATCTTATCCGAATCCACATCAGCCGGCAAATTAAAGGCACGCTTGAATTTTCCGGAAGCTCTCTCACGACGGTAGAAATTTTCTTCTTTAACCTCGTTTTCATAGTTACGCTCACCACTGAGAGTCAAAACCCGGTTTTCGATGTCGACCGAAATGTCCTTTTTATCCATCCCGGGCAGCTCTGCTTTGATGACGATCTTATCATCATCATCAAACATATCCACGGCCGGGTACCAGGTGCCCATGCGCAGTTCGTCATCACCACCACTGCGCAAAAAAGGCTCATTAAACAGGTGATTGATTCGATGTTGCAGGGTTGACATCTCTCTCCAAGGGTTCCATCTGACTAGGTTCATCATTTTATTTACCTCCTCATATTCTGATCATACAATTATTCATATTAACTTTCAATTTTAAGGTAGATACTAAAATAATTTTGTCAATAAAATTTTAATTGTTTTTTATTGCATTACTAAAAATGCTAATTATTATTAAATAATGAACTATTTGCATTATACATTCAGCGGATGTTGCCTGTTGTTTACCGCGAACGTTATAAACAAGAGGTACGCAAAAAAATTTTAAGTCAGAAATATTAAAATTAAGGAGGAATAAATCATGAGTAAAATAATTGGAATAGATTTAGGAACGACCAACTCATGTGTCGCCATTATGGAAGGCGGTGACGCAAAAATTATAACCAACCCCGAAGGCGGTCGTACCACGCCTTCAATTGTGGCGGTTTCTAACAAGGGAGAACGTCTAATCGGCCAGATTGCCAAAAGACAGGCCATCACCAATCCCGAAAACACGGTTTTTGGTGTCAAACGCCTGATTGGTCGCCAATTTGATTCTGGCGAGGTGCAAAAGGACATTACCGTGTTGCCGTATAAAATTGAAAAGGCATCCAATGGTGATGTACGCATCAACATACGCGGCAAACTACATAGTCCGGCTGAAATTTCATCCTTTATTCTGGCCAACATTAAAATGGCAGCCGAAGAATACTTAGGTGAAAAAGTGAGCGATGCGGTCATTACCGTACCGGCCTACTTTAACGACAGTCAACGCCAGGCCACCAAAGATGCCGGTAAAATAGCTGGGCTCAATGTATTGCGCATTATCAATGAGCCAACTGCAGCATCTTTG
>JASFJF010000003.1:0-27401 GCA_050122255.1 Desulfobacterales bacterium | reverse complement strand
CGACTCGTCTGAATGCAGGACTGCATGATTGTCCTGGTAGGGGATGGCTCCCAGGATTTCCTTTTCATTATCTGACGGATCTTCCAGCATAGCCAGCGCTTGATCACTATGGGTGGCAATGACCACATGATCGAAGCGCTCTGGCAGACCGTCTGCCGTCTGCACACTGACATGGTCCGCATGGCGCCGGATAGATTTTACCGGGCAATTGAGACGGATTCGGTCTGAAAACGATCGAGTCAACGGCCTTACGTATTGTTTTGAACCTCCTTTGATCACCAGCCATTGAGGTTGGTTGCGCACATTTAGAAAACCATGGTTTTTAAAAAACTCAGCAAAATAAAGTGCCGGAAACTCGTTGAATTTTATGGGGTCAGCCGACCAGATGGCCTCGCCCATGGGCATGATAAAGTGCTCGATAAAAAGCCGTGAAAATTTTTTTGCGCTTAAAAAATTTTCGAGTGTCAACGTGTAGTCATTGCTTTTGAGGAGTTCTTCAGATTCGCGTCGAAATTTAAAAATATCGAATATCATCCGATAAAACGCTGGACGAAACAGGTTCTGGCGCTGGATGAAAAATGAATTCAAATTGCTGGGGCTGAATTGCAAGCCGGTCTTTTTACACTGCACGCTAAAGCTCATATTGGAGGGTTGCCAGGCGATGCCCAAACGCTTCATTAGGCGTATAAAATTGGGATATGTTTTCTCGTTGAAGACAATAAATCCGGTATCCACTGCATAGCTCTGACCGTTCAATTCGACATCAACGGTGTTGGTGTGACCGCCAATATAATTTTCGGCTTCAAATACAACCAATTTATGCTCATCACTGAGCAGATAAGCAGCCACCATGCCCGCAATCCCGGTTCCGACAACAGCGATTCGCATTTAGATTTCTCCTTGATATATTCGCGGTAAAGTGCAGTTAACGGCTGGCGGCAACCACCCTATTCTGGTCCCTATTCTGGTCCCGCAATCCTTCCGGCAAGCCCCGCAGATCGCGGACAAGGCCCAGCGAGGATAGCATTTTGAGCAGGTAGTATGTGATATCAATTTCCCACCAGTAAAAGCCCTGACGCGCACTGATGGCATAATGATGATGATTATTATGCCACCCTTCACCTAATGTGATCAGTGCCAACAGGGCATTATTGCGACTGGTATCCGGGGTATCATAGCGCCGACTACCGAACATGTGATCAACGGAATTAATGGTTACCGTGCCGTGAAAAAGCGCCACTGAAGAAATAAAAAAGCCCCAGATAAGTAACTGGGGGCCGTTGGTTCCCAGCTGAGGTGCATAGATCGCCAGAAGGTTACCACCCACAAATAGAGCGACAGCCAAAAGAATTGGGATGACAATGTCAAAACGATTGATCCAGCGCAGCTCCGGAAACCGAGCCCAATCTTTGACGTAGTGCATCTTGGTTGGAAAATTCGCTGGAGACGTCAGCCAGCCGATGTGGCTCCATATAAACCCATGTTGGCGGGGTGAATGGATATCTTTTTCAGTATCTGCGAAGCGGTGGTGATGGCGATGATGTGCTGCCCACCACAGCGGACCGCGTTGCACGGAAGAATTACCAAGGACCGCAAACCAGAATTGCCAGAACCGATTGGTTTTAAACGTGTTATGGGAAAAATAACGGTGGTAGAATCCGGTGATGGCAAACATGCGAATGAAATAAAGCCCGGCAGCCGTTAAAGCGGCAAACCAGCTCCACCCCACCCAGATAACGCCCAGACACATTAAGTGCATGATCGCAAAGGGAACGATACGAAACCAATCGACTTTTTTGACATCTGCGTTGACGATACGATCAGCAGACGCATCTGCGTCGAACCAGCGCCAGAGCGACAGCAAAAAAGATTGATTTTGAGCGCCGGACCTGTCTTTGCTCATAGTGAGAGCCTATTATCTGTGTTAATGGTGTTTTCTTGGCAGCAGTATCCCCCAGGAAGGTCAGGATCCTTATTAACGGATTTCAGTTATAATTACAACTCAAAGTTAAAATGGAGAGGAGATCAAAAAGGTGGCCCCGGCTAGCGGAAGGTTCGCAAAGCACTCATACCGCCGTCAACGCGTATGATTTGACCGGTCATCCAGGCACTGGCCTCAGACAGCAAATGGACGGCAACCTGCGCCACTTCCTGCGGCGTTCCGATGCGCTTGGCCGGATGGCGATCTGCCGACGCTTTGCGTTTTTCTTCACTGGACAACAATCCCTGGGCCAAGGGGGTATCGGTCAATGAGGGCGCAATTGCATTGACGCGAATACGGGGCGCAAATTCAGCAGCCAAAGATCGCGTCAATCCCTCCACCGCCGCCTTGGCGCCGGCAACGGAAGCATGAAACGGCATGCCGGTTTTAACGGCCACCGTGCTAAACAGGACAATAGCAGCTCCGGTTGGCGACTTTTTTAGGCGCGGCAGACATGCTTGTATTGTTTTGACCGCCCCGAGGAAATTGACCTGAAGGTCCTCTATAAATTCATCAACGCTCAGGCGTTGAAAGGGCTTGAGTCGAATAGATCCAGGGCAGTATACCAGTCCGTTCAATTTCTCTGGCAGCTCTTTAACATCAATCGACTCCGCCCGCACGTCTAGCTTCAGATGGTGCAATCCGTCAAATTCAGCCAGCGTTTCGTTAGAGCGCGATCCAACAAAAAGGGCGTGATTTTCTGAATACAGTGCTCTGACAATTTCCAGTCCGATACCAGAGCTGCCTCCCACGATAAAATAATGCTGCATGTCCATTACTATTCTCCTCACTGACCATGATTTGGGCTGTCAACGATCGCCAACCCGATCTTGACATGACAGCCGTTTTGGCGTCAGGTTTGGGTAACTATTATTGATTTTTTTGGCGCATCTCATATCTGCGCATGGGCATCGAATCAATCAATTCAAAAATTTCGCTCAATGGCACCCGATCATCGCGCTTCAATTTAATGCCGCCATCCTTACCTATCAGAATGAGCGTGTACGTATTTGGGTCTACACCAAAGTGCTTGCGCAGTGCATCGGCGTCCGCCTGGCTTAAGGAGGGAGTCGTTTTTTGAGAAGAAGCGTTGCCAGCGATTTTAAAAACCACAAGATCGCGATCCTCAACCGCGGATTTTTGGGTGCTGATCTCAGCTTGAATTTCCTTCAAGTCTGGATGAAATCTATCCGGCGCAAAAATGAAAAGCAGCCGTTTTTCCCATTTAAACTGCTCTAAATTCATGGAAATGGAGTCCCTAAGGTCAAAAGCCCACTGTGCGACCAGCAGTGCCATTACACATCCTAAAATCTTGACGTTATGGCGGACCGTAATCGACAAGCCTATTTTATTTGCATATTCTGATTTCGGACGCATAGTTTTATATATGTTAAGTATCAGCCCGGCATTGTAAAGTTCGAAAGGCCGCCGCAAATCTAAATTAGATACATACGGAGTGACATATAGCCTATGCATCGCATCACCCTCGGATTTTCAATTCATCGACCGGAAATCGTCGGCTTGACTGGCGATTGGATGCAGCGGCATGAGGCAATTTTTCTGGAAGAGCCACCTCAGGCAGGCTTTCAGCGAATGCTGGCGGGCTCCCTTTCGGTTAAAGACTACTTAATGCCGGTAGATGTTGAATATCCGATGTTCAGCCGCCAAATGTGTCGGTTACTGCGCAAACTGCATCTTGAGGGTAAAAGGATCTTTCAGATGGAACCGTTTTTACAGAACCTGCTCTCTGTTCATGAGCTATTTGCTAAAGGTCATCGTCCTGACGAATTAACGGCGGGTTCGCTTAGGGAGCAGGTGTACAGGGCCGAAAAGGCGGCTACCAGGGCCCTTTTGGACTATTACCAAATTGTAACGGATGGAACATTCAAAAAGACCATCGAGGCAATCATACGCTTTGCCCGCGCAGATGCGGCCCGCTTTCGATTGCGTGACGCCATGCGCGCGCGGGCCCTTGTTGACGCCTTAGCGCCATATGAATCCGCATTTATCGAAGCCGGTTCGATTCATTACGGGCTGTACCTTCAACTCAAGCGACGGTTGCCACCACAGGTGCGGCTCAAACCCGTAAATCTTGCACATAAAGCTCTGCAATCTATTGGTGAGCAAGGTCATCTGTACGGTCCCGGTGACCAATTAACGCTTGCCTACATTTTTCACCCCAATACCAAAGCTGGGCCGCGTGATGGTTTGCTTGCAGCCCGTTCTTTAATTTACACAAAACTTATAGAGAAAGAGGAACAAACTGCAGAATTAGAAACCTTCCCACATATTCGTGACGAATTCGCCTGTATTCAAGCAGTGAGGCTGCTGACTGTGGGTGATTGCAAGCGTTTGTTTCCGTTGATCCGTTGCGCCAAAAGCGTTCAAGCCCGACAAATGGTTGCAGATTATCTGTTGCGCTTTAAGAAAAATCAGCACCCCGAAGTAAATTGCTTGAGCTTATTGCAGTGATCCTGCGAATAGGAGCATACTCACAATATGAAACCCATTCATTTTGACCCACAAACAGATCTTGCACCGATGTCTTTTGACAATAAAATTCGTCAATTGGCAACCAAAATAAAACACTTGGGAATCAAGTGGCAGCCGCACGTGGGGTGTTTTGTGTGGGACCCGGACCAAACCATCGCAGCGGATTCACCGTTCCCCCATCGCATTTATTTTATTTTGAGTCTACCGCGATTTATCGATATATTCGGTACCCGGGAGGCCATTGTTGAAAAGCTGGTGTATCTGCCAACCTGGCATCAGGCCCGTTTGCTGTGCAGTCAGCTAAACGTGCCGGATGAAGCTGTGGCCAGTATCTGGAAAAAACAGACATCCCTTTCAGCGGGTGCAGAGCTGCACAAAATATATGAACTGATTATCGATGCTCTGAAAAAAGGGTAAGGGTGACTGGAGGGATAAGCGCTATGCCAACATCACAACTGGATACGCGAATCGATCGACTGTGTAAAGACCTCATCGCGCAAAAATGGGGTGATCCGAATGACTTTCCGGCTGAACTCAATCAGGCGGTATGGGCTGCTTATCGCAAATTTATCAGCGGCTATCTTACCTTTTTACGACAAAAAGAGGCCAAGCCGTCAGACTGGTTTCCCGAAAAACTCGTTATCGATTGGGGGCTGGTTGACGACATGCGCCATTTTTTCTCCGACTATCAACATATCACCAGCTCTTTTCTATTCTTAAACCGCCGACTTGACAGGCTGCGTGACATTGACAGAAGCAAACAGCCGAAATTGCATCAGCACATGGTTACCGAAATACTGGCCCGCACACGAGAATAAAAGACAGAATCACTTTTTTTCAATTAGAGCGGAGCGCCAGCAGATTCAGCATAACCGGTTAGTTCCATATATCCCTCAGCAACGACGGATTTTTCAGCAATCGAACCGGTTGCCGATACGCTGCCTTCCCAGTAAATGACCTCTGTAGTAGATGTCGTCACCATTTCCTGATCGCTTAGATTGGCCACTATCGAGATTTCAATCTCAAGCGGATCAATTTTCAGGTGCCAGGCTACCGGATAGACGGCGCCAGAACGGGAACTTTCCCACTGTTGAATAGCGGTCAGGCGAAAGTCTTCTGTGGTCAGATGCCGCGATGCTCCTGATGGGTCAATAAAGGTTCCACTGGATGCTGGGTTTACCTGACCATTCTGATTTCTCAGCAGATACAGCATGAGCTCGCTTTGATCGGACAGTTGCAGGCTAAACCAGTCCCAGCCGATAATGCCCTCTTCTAAAGATGCCGTGCTGTACTCATGATCCATCCAGCTCAGACCTTCAACGGAAACAGTCTTACCGTCAATTTTCAGCATTCCTTTGGTTTTCAGACGCGTCAAAGAATAATAACAGCTTGCCCTTTCGGCAGTTGATCCTTTGCGGCTGTACCCTGCCTGCCCGTGCAAGACAGGCGGCTTGACAGGCTGCAACCTGAGATCGAATGCAAAATCAACTGTGCGCACTTTGAGGGTGTGGCTATCAGCACCGATGGTGGCCGACCAATCTTTGAGAAACACGGTTGTTTCAGATCCGTGTTGATCGACACCGGCCATGCCTAAAGCGGCTCTGGCCATTTGCTCGGCATGGCGATGCTTTTTTTCGTTCAGATCTGATATGGCAGCATGTCCGACGTAAATCTGCTGTGTCCGCCACGCGGATGATGGCTGCGGCCACTTCTCGGCATGACCGGATGGACTGATCTGGTTGCGAAAAAATGTTAACTGGAAACCATAGCGCTCGCCTGAATCAGATAGCAGATTACCGGTATAATACCACCATTCGATGCGGTATCCCGGGTGGGATCCATGGTCTCTCGGGAATGTGAGATTACAGGGCCCGGTAACCGCAAGATAGCCATCCTGATCTTCAGCCATCACACTATGATCCGCTAAGGCTGCCATTAAAAACAGGCACGACAGCGCTGAGACGACTTTTTCAGCTATTCGTTTCATTTTTGTGATCGTAATTTCAATTTTAGGTTACCGCCTGCCGCCTTATTTTATTAGTGGCATTCTACATATAGACATCGGGATCAGCGGTTATGTTGAAAATATAAAGACTACGGTCGTCTGCGTTTGTCTGCGGTCAATGTTTAGCGTTCGCGCAAAAGCGTTGCCGGTGGCCGGCGAAAGACCATCTTGACGGCCGGCAGAGCCGCTGCCAAAGCGGTCATGATAATCAGAGGAATGGACAACAGCAAGGCATCCCAATCAACCGCATAGATAAACGTCCAGCCAAATGACTGCCGGTTGACGACATATATCAGCAGGTAAGATAAAATAAATCCGCAGATAACCCCGGCCAGCTCTCCGATCACAACCAAAAAAGTGGCTTCCCAGAATATCATACCTCGAATCTGCCGGAAACTGGCGCCAATGGCATACAGGGTGTTGAGCTGGAGGGATCGTTGCAGCACCAGAACCGTTAGGGTGGTGGCAATCCCCAGGCCTGCGATCAGCAAAGCAATCAACAGTAAAACCGTTGTTACCGCAAAGGTTTCATCAAAAATTCGCAAAACCGCACCGCGCAGCCTCTTGCCGCTGTACATATCGACGCGATCACCTATCTGGTCAATAATGTCGTTACGAAGCTTTTTAACGGCAGCATCCAAATCCTGTGAACGGTCTTTAAAAAAAAACCGCAGCCCACCCCAGTAAACGGGATGATAGCGTTTGCTAAAATGGGTCAGAGAGTAAAAAACAGCCCCTCCCTGCGTCCGATAATCGCGCACGACTCCCAGAATGGGTAACCGGACAAAAGATCCTTCAACCTGAGCCTCATAGAAATCGCCCACGCTCAACCCGGTGCGATTTGAGAACACCTCGGATACAATGACACCCTCACCACGCTTGAGCATAGGACGGATTTTTTCCGGATCTCCCTTCAGCCAGAAAAAGGTCGCATATTGCAAGTATGCCTGCATATCCATTAATTCGAATACATAGGCAAATCTTTCATAGGACAGGTAAAACTGCCGGTTGGGCAGGATATCCACCTGAGACCTGTAGTTCTGCAGATGGTCGATGACCGGCTGTGGAACCGGATAACGAAAACGGTTAATCTGTCCCATTTTAGTGGTTAAGAACAAATCCCCCTTGATGGTTTCATATGTCCAGTCAGCCACAGTCTGGCGAAAGCTGAAAATCATAATAACCAGAGCCGTAAATAAGGCCACTGCGGTAATCAGGGCGCCAACCGAAACTGCCGTGCGGGTGCCGCTGTCCCGCACATAACGACTGGCAAGATAGGCCGGTATGCCGAAGCGCTTCAGCAACAGCGCTGATAAGCCGTGGCTGACGATATGTAACGTCCAGGGTGCCAGCAGTGCAAAGCCAACAAAAAGCAGAAAAATAGCCAAATATCCCGGCAGCGGCATGTCCAGTACGGCCGGCAGTTTTGACAAGGGCAACACCAGCAGGATGCTGCCCAGCCCCCCGCAAGCCAGCTGCCGGGGAGATATCCGCGGCTGCATTCCCAGATGCGAGATCTCCAGCGCTTCTTTGGGGGGCACCTGCATGGCCTCCCGAGCGGGTTGATAGGCTGCTAAAACCGAAATGCCGACGGTAACCACAAAGCCAAACACAATTTCAAAGACGCTTAACGTAAGCGCATCCACCTGCACGCGCACAAAAAGGGTGGAAATGGTTTGACTGACACCGTGCAGCAGATATTTTATTAAAAAATGGCCGAGTGGAATAGCCGCCAGCCAGCCGGCGATACCCATAAAGGCCCCCTCGGCTAAAAAGATGAAAAATACATGATAAGCAGATGCGCCCGTGGCCCGCAGGACTGCCAGTTCCTGACGCCGGGAAGCTGCATTCAGAGCCACCAGGCTGTAAACCAGAAACATCCCCACAAACAGCGAAGCAAAGCTCAGGATGGAAAGATTGAGTTGATACGCCCGGATCATCATTTGCCCGGTTTCACGCGTGGCAGTCGGCGGATTCAGCTGAACACCCTCAGGCAACAGTTGTTTAACAGCCGCCAGGTCCCTTAAGTGGGCAGATGGCGCCAGCTTCAGATCAATCCGATCGACTTTACCCAACAACCCAGTAAACTCCTGGAAGGTGGCAATGTCGGTCAAGGCAATCCGTCCGCTTTCGGCCAGAGCCAGCCCGCTGGGATCCAGCGTCCCTGAAATTTTAAAGCGTACCTTTTGGCGAGCATGTTCTAAAACCAGCGTACCACCGGCCACACGCTTTAACTGTTGGGCCAGCGGTTTACCCAGGATAAGTGTGTACGGTTCATTTAATAAATCCAACCAGACGACGCTCTGTTTGCCGTTTTGATCAGCAACCCGCCAGTGGCGCATGCGACGATCCAGAATCGGATCAAAGCCGATCAACAGAAATGGTTCTGCATCCTTCTGTGAAATGCGCGTATATGTTGACATAACCGGGGAGGCGCTTTGGATCAGCGATTGTTTTAGGAGTGTTGCCACCAGATGTTCAGGGATATAGCCGCCGGGACGGGTGAGCACATGATCCGCTTTTCCGGCAATCAGATCCATGCTTTTGGAAAAAGAATCCAGTGAGGCATTGACCGACAGGCGCACACCGGTAAAAACGGCCGCGCCCAGCGCGATTCCAAAAAGAACTGTGGCCGCGCGACCCATGTGCCGGCGCATATTCCTGAGACTGAACCAGACAAAAAGGCGCAAAAAGAACAATATATTTTTCATGCAAAGCTCGTAATCATACCGTCTTTTAGACCAATCCTGACTGATGCCATCTGATCGACGAGTGTGCTGTGGGTCGCAATCAAAACGGTCCGTTTCCATTTTTGATTCAGTTCGGCCAGCAAACCCATGACGATCTGCCCGTTACGACTGTCAAGATTCCCGGTAGGTTCATCGGCCAGGATAATGGCAGGATCATTTATGAGGGCTCTGGCAATGGCGGTGCGTTGCATCTCGCCGCCGGAGAGCTGGGCTGGAAGATGATGGTAACGGTCTTGTATCTGCAACCATTGAATAAGCTCCATTGCTTTGGGCTGGATATCGGCAACCGATTTACCGGCCAATAGCGCCGGCAAACAAATATTTTCAAGGACATTTAGCGTGGGTAACAGATTGAAAGACTGAAATACCATTCCGACAACCTGCCGCCGAAATTGGGTCAACTGGCTGTCCGTCGTCTGGTTCAAATTGTGCCGGGCGACCGTCAATTCGCCGCCGGTAGGCCGATCCAAACCCGCCAGCAACGAAAGCAGGGTGCTTTTTCCGGAGCCACTGTTGCCTTTGAGCACCACCAGCTCACCGGTGGCTATTTTTAAATCGACCTGGCTGATTCCGACAACCTCGCTGTCACCGAGTTTGTAAATTCGGGTGAGTCCTTTGGAAAATATCACAGGATGGGATGTGGCTGGGTTCATAGGCGTAACAAAGTTCAGGGTTCTTCGTTATTTCTCAATATTCGTTGTCAGGTGCTATGTTTCGCGGGTATATCCCCACACGGCATAGACCGGATCAGAATACAACATTTGTGGGGCGTACTTATCATTAGCCGGTCTCGGCAGCCCGCGCATGGAATGAGTTTGCAGATTAGCATATTGACCGGATCTTAGGAAAAACTCAAGAACCAATCCCATGCGTTCAAATTCGTGCAACTCCGACCAGATGCGAATGGCTTTGGGAGGGAACCAGCGGTTGGAGAACGTAACGATGAAAACACCACCCGGTTTAAGGACACGATTGATTTCTTCATAAACATCGAATGGATGGACCAAATATTCTACCGAAACTGTGCAGATCGCCGCATCAAAAGCCTTATCTTCAAAGGGCAGGTGCGGATTATCGTTCAGGTCGTGAACACAGTATTCGGACAGTCGATTGTTGGCCTGCAGTTCTTCATTATTCATTCCAAGGCCGGTGACGGATTTTAAGGGAAGGTCTTGCGGAAGATGAGAAACCCAGCTGCTCATAAGATCCAGGACCTTGCTTTCGGGTTGCAGCAGTCTGCCGTAAAGCCGGCTGATGGTGTCAATGGCAGTCGTATCGATATGTTGCACCAGACGAGGCTGTTGATAGAATCTGCGGTCGGGGCTTTCGTCCGTCCTGTGAAAAGGATCATCAATAAAAAAATGGGTGGGACGCCCGTTGACGCGAGCCTGCATTCCCGGCCCGCTGAGGACGGTTTCTGCCCAGTCGATGCTGGTGCCGCCGTGTTCTTCAAATTTCTCACGCACGTCTTTAATGCTGGCTTTGAACGTGATGACTTTATCCGCCAAAGGATGATTCGCATCTGCCTCGATGGTGTCTTCATTGGCAGACACACAGCGAAACGGTGCCATGTTGTTGGGATAGACACCCGCTACTTTGTTGAGGATCCCCAGCGGATAAAACCGGCCGAATCGCGGCTGAATCGGATCTACCTGCGGGGATAGTGGGGTAATCTGCCGCTGCCGAACTTGATAAATCCGGCGTTCATCTCTGGCCGCCACTAAGGTTCCAGGCCCGGCCTCCGACACGACCAGATCGCTGCTTTGTTTGCCGTGCAAATCTTCACGTATTCGGCGAGGCAGGATATCGCGCCACAAATTTACCCTATGACCATAGTAACAGTCCGTATGTAGAATGCCGTTGTGCCGGTAAGACGCGCTGAATTCCATACTGGCCAGAACATCATCTGATATTTTTTTCATCTCCAACCCCTTTACCAAATGCGGTTGTTAACTTCACTCAGATAGTTATGCTGTTAACAGTAATGATGAATCCTGAAAGTGCAATTCGGAATTGCGCAAAAAGGCCATTCGTTTCAGGCCTATTGTCGTGGCCTATAAATCGATCAGAAAAGGCCAACCGTGAAAAGCGGCTGCAATGATTTAAAGTTGATTTAAATTATTTTTGTAGGATTCGGCCTGTTTGAGGATGCGCTTCTGCTTTTTTTTGTCTTTACGATTCCAGGTTCGGTACATCATACCGATGCGGGGGTTGTTTTCCAATTTTTTGCGATGGCGGTCAAAAAAATACCAGAACAGGCAGTTGAACGGGCAGGCAGATTCTCCATCAGCTTTGCTACGATCGTATCTGCACTGGCTGCAGTAGTCGCTCATTTTGTTGATATAGTTGGCCGAAGACACATAGGGTTTGGTGGCCACCAGGCCCCCGTCCGCCCATTGACTCATGGCGCGGGTATTGGGCATCTCAACCCATTGAATGGCATCGATGTAAACGCCAAGATACCATTCTTCGACCTGGTTGGGATGCACGCCGGCCAGCAGGGCAAAGTTGCCGGTCACCATCAGGCGCTGAATATGATGGGCATAGGCGTGTTTAAGTGATTGGCCGATAGCGGCCTGCATACACTGCATCTGGGTCTCAGCCGTCCAGTAATAGTCGGGCAGGGTGGCCTGGTGGTTGAAAAAATTCATGCGACCCAGTTTCGGCATCAGGGCCCAATAGATACCGCGCATGTACTCGCGCCAGCCTAAAATCTGGCGCACAAATCCTTCAATCTGCTGGATCTTGATCGAACGCTTTTGCTTTTCCCAGGTTCGGACGGCTGCTTTGATGACTTCCAGCGGGTGCAGCATTTTGGTGTTGAGCGCAAATGAAATACGCGCATGGAACAATGACCAACTTTCGGTAGTCATAGAATCCTGATAGGTGCCGAATTCTTTGAGCCCATTCTTTAAAAAAGCATTTAACAATGTACGGGATTGGGAGCGGTTGATCGGCCAGATGAGACTCTTGGGCTTGATGCTGCCAAAAGTCTTCACCCCGACTTTCTCAATCATTTTGTTAAGCTCACTGACGTCATTGCGAAACAATTTGGGCTTTGGAATCGGAACCCGGCCATCATAGCGCTGGCGGTTTTCCACATCAAAGTTCCAGCGGCCGCCCCGGGGCTTGTCGCCGTCCATCAGGATGTCATGCTTTCTGCGCATCTGGCGATAAAAGGATTCCATTAGATAGCGTTTTTTGCCGTCAAAAAAATCCTTAAAATCCTCACGCCGGGTCAGAAAATGCTCGGTATCGACCGCTTCCCCGGAGATCGGCAGCGCTTTGGCCAACTTGCGCAGCTCAACATCCAGGCGGTATTCGTCGGGCAGCAGATACTCGAAACGTGCAAACTGCTTTTTCCCGAGCAATTGTTTGATGTTGCCGGCGATGGTTTGCTTATTTTTAGGATCATCCAGCCGCAGGTAAACAACGGTGTGCCCCTTTTTTTCTAATTGTTCGGCAAAAGCGCGCATGGCCGCAAAAAAGGCCAGCACCTTTTGAACGTGATGTTTGACATAGTCGGTTTCCTGCCGGATTTCCATTAACACATAGGTAACTGCTTTATCCGGTTTCTGAAACCAGGGGTGGTTTTCGCTCAGCTGATCTCCTAATATCAATCTTAAGGTCTTATTCTTTGCCATGGGTGCTGTCCCCCTTTCGTTTGGACATCCTATTAGCTTGGATTATACGGGACGCAGTTCAGACATGTTGCCAAAAAAAGTTGCCATGTGGACATGTTATTTCCGGCTTTGCTTTTCCAGAGCATCCACCTTATCGACATAACCCTGGATATCACATTTGCGCTCCAGTCCGGATGCCGCCATATACCGGATTTTACCAAAAATCGGCCTCTCAGACCAGGCCCGGTCATGGACCCCGAAAACCCAGGCCACACCGGTGTACGAGTTCGCATCCCGGCCGTCCAGAAAATATTTATTGTTGATGGCCAGCGTTGTTTTAAAAGCCTGCTCCGGGGATGAAGACCATTCCAGGATTTTTTTCCCCCAGTACATGCGCATGTAATTGTGCATAAATCCGGTAGAGGTCATCTCGCGCATGGCCGCGTTCCAGTATTCGTCGTGGGTTTGGGCATTTTCCAGCTGCCGGCGTGTGTAGCGATATTCGCGCCGGTCTTTTTTATGCTCACCCAACGTCTTTTGCGCCCAATTCGGCAGGCATTGATAGGAATCGTAATTTGGTGTGAAATAGACGAAGTTCATTGCCAGCTCGCGCCGCACAACCAATTCTTCTATAAATGCCTCCCGGGCGTCTTTAAAACCTTTACCGGTTTTCAGGATCTGCAGTGCCAGATAAAGAGGCGATATCTGACCGAAATGCAGATATTTGCTCATGTGAGAGACATCATCGGTCTGGGGCTGGTTGCGATTTTCAACATAGTTTTTGAACCGTTGACGCAAGAAATCGGCGAATATCTTGCGGGCCCGGGAGGTGCCACCTTTAAAAAAATGGCTAACGGGCGCAATACTTCTATTCAGTGACATTTTCTTTAAAACGGCTTCGACATCGCTCAGCTCGATGCCCTTAACCCTGAGCTGCAGAGAAGATTTTTTTATTCTGGTGGGCTTGAGTTCGACCAGATAATGACTGAGATGCTTATGGATTTTAGGGCGAATCGTGCGGGCTGCGTACTCGGCTTTTTGGGAGACCACTTCAAGCGGCACAACGACATCACTTTCAACCTGGACTACCCGGCAGCCGGTGTCTCGGGCGACCACTTTCCGCCACTGCCGTTGATGCCGGAGGTAGCCGCGATCGCACACAATCAGGGAAGCTTTCCGGCCGGCGGCGATAGCCACATCAGCCGGGTGCCCTTTTCGAACGACCATTTTGATGCCGCGCTTGCCCAGCACAGCCTTGGCCTCCTGAAGCCCCTCGAGCATAAATGTGTAATGCCGGAGATTGGCTTCCGGATAATCGTCCATCAGCCCGAAAACGACCAAAACCCCCTGCCCTAATTGGTTGGCCTGTTGCACCGCATATTCCAGGGCATGGTTGTATTCCGCTCGCTGGGACTGCTGCATCCAATAGAGCACAAAGTCACCCTGACGCAAATCTTCATCATTTAACGACTTTATCCGTGAATCCTGGATATCCTGAGTTTTCATCTGCTTACCGTTTATGTTAGTATTATGGTTTACTTTTCTGAAGCGGCATCGAGTTTTTTTTGCAGCTTCAGCCAGTCATTGAGCTCCAGCAACGTTTGAGAAAGTTGATAGCGACCGCCGGCAAATACACCATAATCTCCCCCGCCGGCCATCGATGAAGCAAAACGGATCGTATTGGAATAAAACAACCAGGTGGTACTCCACTTTTTTTCGATGGCTTCGTCATAGGGGTTATCCTGCCGCTCGGCCAGACCCAGCTTCCAGATGTCCTGCATGATGCGGGTGGCGGTCAGCGTCTGGGCATTGGTTTCTTTGATGGTATTCTCAAAGCGTTGCCAGTGACCGTTAACCCAGGAAGCATCATGGCAATTGAGGCAGGCCGCCTGCATGGCTTGCTTGCGGGCCCCCATCTCTTTTTCATCGATGAGGTATTTTGATGCGAAACCACCGCCAAAGTCGGTTGGCAGGGGCAAGCCATCTTTGTTGCGGATAATGCTGGTATCCGGCTCAATGGGGTGCGGATGCGCGTAAATCAGCCCCAGAATGCGCCAGGGTAGCCGATTATTCATCTGGTGGGTCCTTTCAACCACCACCTGCTCATCGGTGTTGACCAGCAGACTGATATGACAGGTGGCACAGGTGGGCGCCGTAAAATCCTGGCCGATGGTCCACGGCACAGACTTGAAGTCCCACTCAGCATGTTTGCTTGAAAAGATGTTGCCGTGTTTACTGGCAATATACACTTTATAGGCTGGCACATCAGGGCCCACGTGGCATTCCTTGCAGGTATAGGGTTTGCGTGCCACTTCAATGGAAAAGGAATGCCGCGTATGGCAGGCCGAGCAGGCGCCCATGCTGCCGTCCAGATTGATGCGCCCCACGCCCTGGTTGGGCCAGCCTTTGATGATCGGAAATTCCAGCTCACCGGCCGCTTCGGTGTCGCGGATTTCAGTGCCGGCCAGCACCAGTTTGGTACCATGACAGTAATAGCAGGCTTCGTCCCGGGTGGCATCATTGGCGGGCAATCGCATTATTTTGCCCTCCTGGTATGTTGTCGATCCCACAACAGCATGCTCATGTTTTTGATGCAGTTCATTTTGGACCAGATTGCCGTAAGCGTGCGCCATAATATTATTGGCATATTGCTTTCGCTCGGTCGCATGACAGGTCTGGCAATCATCGGGGCTGACCACCACATGAACATCATAGCCGTTGTGCTCAAAGGTATCTGCGTGCGCTTTGGGCCTGAGTGTGTGGCATTCGGCGCAACCCACCACAACGTTTTGCAAGTTTTCAGGTACCGTCGTGCTGGAAACTTTGCGGGCGACACCTTCCACTGCCATGGCTTTTTGAGGGGTAATCTTGGCGTGGCGGCTTTTTTGCCAGCCGCCGACGATGCCCGGATGAATCGATGCGTGGCAATCAATACATTCGGCGCTGGCTCCGCTTAATGGTAATTCGTCCGCAAAAACAGGGGCGTTGAGAAAAATACACATACAGACGGTCAAAATGAACATCGACAGTTTCATACATCACTCCTTTTGGGTAAATCCGAGAGGATTTGCGGTGATCAGTGGTGGTTTTCTAAAATCGTCTCTACCGCAATTTGCCGGTAATTAAAAATTTCATCGAGCTTCGCGCGTATTATCATATTGTGCAGGATTTGTCCAAGCCAAGCATATTTTAGGGCATAGTGCACCGTGTCCTGCATTTCGATACCGCTGGTCTGTTCGATAAATCGGTGCTGGTGGTGCCAGAAGCGATAAGGACCCAATCGCATCTCATCGATGAAAAAATAAGGTTGGTTGACATGGGTAATTTCAGTGATCCAGATGGTGGGCAATTGAAACAGTGTTCTGAGCCGGTAGCTGATGATCATTCCGGGATGCATTTTATCGGCAATCGTATTGGTTATCTTAAAATCAAGCCACCCCGGGGTGATCTGCTGAAGATTATGGGGATCGGAAAAGAATGCCCAGGCTTTCTCAAGGGATACAGGCAATAATTGGCGGCGTTCAAGCCGATACAGTTTCATAAAATTTAAAAAAATTGTCAGGTTGACCCAAGATGCAAGTGCTGACTTTCAGCTGCCTGATGATCGATGTTAAAATCAGATTTCACTTGATGGTAACGTGCAGCTGTCATGCAGCTTGGGCGTGAATCTTGTGGGTCCCCGCAAAAGGGCTTTACCGGACTGTTTGGCTATAGATTTTAGTATACCGGCAAAAACCAATTGATGAAACGGATAAAACGCATACCAATAAATAAAGCCACTTAGCCCTCTGGGCATAAAGCGGGATACTAGCTCCAGCTCGGATCGCCCTTCTTCAATGGGGTTGATTTGAAATTCCAGCAAAGCATCGCCGGGCGCTTTCATTTCAGACAGCAGCACCAGACGATGAGGGGGCTGCACAGCAAGGACCCGCCAGAAATCCACTGCTTCGCCTATATATCGACCTGACTGATTTGCGCTACCGCGGCCAAGCCCCGGGCCGCCGACCAGCCGATCGATCCAGCCGCGCAGCCGCCAGAGCGTGTCGCCAAAATAATAGCCCTGTCGGCCGCCGATTCTATGTATCAGATCCCAAAGTGCCTCGACAGGAGCACCGATTTTGGCGCGATAACCGCATTTAAGGATCGTTCCGCCTGCCCAGTCGGCGTCGCCGCAATGGGCCCATTCGGGTTCGATCAACTTGCCGGCATCTGCCCAGCAGCTATCGACCTGCTCCTGTTTTACCCGCTCGAGTGCCAGACGAATGGCTTCCCGGCAACTTAGAAGCTTTTGCGGAATGATGGACTGGATGCGGTTTTCGCTGCACACCGCTGCGCTGGTCAACCCTTCGGTCAGCGGCAGGGCAATAGATGCCGGAACCGGGCTAATCAGGTGAATCCAGTAGGCGCTTAGAGTCGGTGTCAGGACCGGCACCGGTATAATCCAACGTTTGCGCAAATGCGCTTCCTCGGCATAGATATCCAGAAGTTCGCGGTAGGTCAGAACATCCGGGCCACCGATGTCATACGTTTGTCCGGTGGTCTCCCCGTGCGCTAAGCATTCTACCAGGTAACAAACCACATTACGAATGGCAATCGGCTGATTCAGCGAAAAAACCCAGCGCGGCGTGGTCATTACCGGTAAATGTTCGACCAGATAGCGTAAAATCTCAAATGATGCGCTACCGGATCCCAAAATCATTGGAGCCCGCAAATCGGTTGTGGGAACTGGACCGGCCTGAAGGATATCGGCCACCTCGATACGGGATTGCAAATGTTTGCTAAGGGATGTGTCCTGAGCTTCAGCCAGGCCTCCCAGGTAGATAATTCTTGCCAGACCTTCTGATGCAGCCGCGTCAACCATGTTGCGGGCTGCTTGCCGGTCAGCTTCGGCAAATCTCTCCTTCTGGGCAATCATGGAGTGCACCAGGTAGTATGCGGCCCGGCAGCCTTTGGCTGCTTTTTTCAGGGATGCATTTTCCAGCACATCGCCCTGCACCAGTTCAATCTGCTCGTGCTGCGCCCAGGGCCGGCAGGCGAGCTTATCCGGCGACCGGCCCATGGCCCTGACGCGATGTCCGGCTTCGAGCAGCGCCGGAATCAGCCGTCCCCCGACGTATCCCGTCGCACCGGTCACCAGGATGGGTTGGGAAGTCATCTCACAGTCCTTTAATGAGCATTGAAGTTGGAATTCATCATAGTCACAATTAATAAGCCGGAGTAATGGATTACTGGTTGAATTGAATCGCAACGAAGCCATCGGGGAAAAGACGGCGGCTATAAACCCAATTCAAACGTGGGTCCTGAGTTTAAGCTCCACCGGATGCGGATTCAGATACGTCTGCAATTTTAAATACTGCTGATCGTATTTGCGCACAAAATGGTTGATCAGCGTAATCGGCACCACCAGCGGCACAAACTCCTGTCGATACTGATCGAATACTTCCAGTAGCTCCTGCTTTTCATCCCCAGACAGTTGTTTTTTAAAATATCCCATCAAATGCTGCAATACATTCAGATTCTTTTTGGGAGTGGTCTTGAGCGCCAGTGCCTCCATCAGCAACGCCTCGTATTGGGCGTAAAGCTCATCCATAGGCATCTGTTTGCCGGCGGCCACAACCTTGCCCATCAACCGGGAATGTTTCTGGCTATGCGAGAGGATTAAAAGCTTGTTGCGGGTGTGAAAATCGACCAGATTACGCATATTTTTGCCGCTGCCAATGGTCTGGCGCCAGCGCTGCAGGGCAAAGATCCGCTCAATAAAATTTTCCCTGATTTTGGGATCGTGCAGACGCCCGTCATCTTCGGCCGGGATCAGCGGGAAATGGGCCATAAACTCCCTGGCAAACATACCCACACCTTTTTTAACCGGCATCCCCTTTTCGGTGTAAACCTTAACCCGGATCATACCGCTGCTGGGAGAGTCGCTTTTGAAAATAAAACCATGCAGATCTTCATTTTCTAATTCCCTCACACGCTTGCGGGCCCAGGTCAACATTTGATCGGTGTTGTCCGTTTTGGTCTTGAAGGTAATCAATCGCGGGTTTTCAGGGTCTCCCACCAGACGCATGGATTCCCGGGGAACGCCGAAACCGGCTTCGACCTCCGGGCATACCGGAACGTAATCCACAAATTGTCCTAAAGTGCGGGTCAGGTAGCGATCCATTTTGTGCCCGCTGTTCCAGCGAACTGCATTGCCCAGCAGACAGGAGCTGATGCCCAGCCGAACGCGCTCATTCATTATGCGCCTCCCTTTCAATATTTATTCTGAAATGCCGTTCTGTTTTTATAATTTACATTTTCTTAAGACATTAGATGTGATAGGCACTAAGATCAAGCCAGAAATATGATTTTGTAAAAGGACCTGTCTATGCTCACCGAGATGAAAGCCCTTGCCAAACAGAAAGATATGTGTGTTTTGGCCACCGTTGCCGGCCAGAAACCATATTGTTCGCTGATGGCCTATGTCACCGATGATAGTTGCGAAGAAATTTACATGGTTACTCACAAAAACAGCACCAAGTATAAAAATCTGATGCAAAATCCGGCAGTCAGCTTGCTGATCGACACCCGCGAAAAAGCTCCATGCTCGGAAGCCAAAGCGCTGACGGTGGAGGGGGTGTTTTGTAAAATTAAAAATGCCGCTAAACGAAAACAGGCGGCTGCCAAACTTCTAAAAATGCACCCTCACCTCGACAATTTTATGCAGCACCCCGAAGCGGATGTTTTTTGTGTCAGGATCAACTCATTTCTGTTGCTGGATGGATTGCAGCATGCGCATTTCGAAACTATCTGAGTCGAACCTCACAACTCGGCAGAGCCGATCGTTACAATCCCCAGATACCCATCAACAGTGACCTCATCGCCATTCTGGATGAGTTTGGTGGCATCGGGAATGCCGGTTACACAAGGCAGGCCATATTCTCTGGCAATGATGGCACCATGAATCAGCATACCGCCTCGACGCTCCACGACACCGGCCGCCAGCGGCACCACGAAGGTCATGTTTGGATCGACAGCATCACAGATTAATACGTCTCCATATTTGAATGCGGCCAGATCGGCGGTTTTCTGTATCACCCGGGCAGGCCCTTTGGCCAAACCCGGCCCGGCGGGCTGGCCAATTAACTGCCGCGCTTGTATCGTAAAATCATTGTCGCTTTTTTGCTGGTAAGGCGCTTGAAACTGTGGCCGATGATCAAGGCTTTCAACGGCTTTTACCAGTTCAACGTCAATTTTTGGGTGCGAACCGCCATGATAGTAGGCATCAATCCGTTGTCTGGCTTCGCGCACCGACGCCAACAAATGGGCTTCTATTCTGCCAAGGTAAATATTGTCATCGTCGCGCAACTGATAGCTGCTGCGGGCAAGCTCCAACAGCTCAACAGCTGTTTTTTTCTGTTCTCCTACAAAGCAACTCAAGAATTTTTCCTGCAGCGCATTCTTATCCGTTAGGGGTTTCCGCTCAGCTTTGGTGGGCAGGTGGGCAGCCATTTCGAGCAGTATCTTGTAAAGCGCATCCGGTGTTTGTTCACATTGAGTGCCTCCGGTGACCGCGCAGGTCAGATCGCCAAATTTTTCAACGAATCGATTGACCGCCGCTAAAAACGTCGGGTCAAGATTCTCAGTTTCACCCATATTGAGCGCTTCGCTCAACGGTGGATTATTGCGAATCTGATTTGACAGATCAGCCAGCATTTGGTTTCTTTCCAAACTGGCCATTTCGGTATGGGTCAGCAGATCGATAAATTCATAAGGATCTTGCGGGCGCATGGCATCGTTGTAGATCTGCCCAAACAGGCGCACCCCATGGGCATAAGGAATAAACTCTTCCCAGTAGATGTTGGTCCACTTCTGATTGATCTCCCAGCGATCATTAATTTCTGACACCAGGTCCTTATCGGACAGCTCGCTGAGATTCTGTTGGGCCATTTTGTCGGCTGCCGCGATCATGGCCGGTATAAGTTCTTTTTCAATCTTGTGTCGCAAGAGTTTCAGATTTTCAAAACTGCGGTGCAGGCTCAGATACCAGCTGCGATTGTCGTCATTTTTTTGTGACGATAGTGTGGTGATCGGGCGCGATTGCAGCACAACCAAATCCTTTTGGCGAAAGGTCCATTCGACGTCTTGTGGGGATTTAAAATAATCCTCAGCTTTGAGTGCCAGCTCAAAAACATGGCGGACTTCCTGCCTGTTTAGCGGTGGCTCTTTCGCCAATCTTTCCGGCAGCGCATCAAGCTGGACACCGGACTCAGCAGCAATCATCCAGAACTTGCGCGCGGCTGGGGTGTGAGCAATGATCGACTTATTTTGCCGGTTGAGTATCCAACGATCCGGTTCAACTGCGCCATCCACCAGGCCCTGGTTAAGACCGTAAACGGATTCAATCATACCCTTATAATTGTCGTTGGGGCTTTTTGAGAAAGCGACCCCCGATTTATCACCAACGATAATCTCCTGAACAACAACCGCCATTGCGCTTTTGGTGACATCCAATCCAATTTCCTGGCGATAGAGCAGTGCCGCATCTGACCATAACGAAGCCCAGACCTTGGCGATGTGCTCCAGAATCTCATCGGCGCCCTGAATATTGACATATGATTCATGCAAGCCGGCAAATGAGGAAGCCGCATCATCTTCTTCGGGTGCTGATGATCGCACAACTACAGCCTTGCCGTTAAATGCTTCTTGAACGGCATCCTTTAGCGGACCGGATATGTCGCCTGGAATCGGTTTGCGCAGAAACATATTGCGGATGCGGGTTGCACAATCCCAGATTTCCTCCCAACGCATGTCATTGAGCGATTTGCGATTGAGCTCAAGTAAAATGCGCTCGCGCAAACCGGTTCGGGAGACATATTCTTGATAAGTATCACTCGTAACGTAGAGGGTTTTGGGGACGCTAAAACCACCGCGCGCCAGCAATGCCATAGCATAGCCTTTTCCGCCAACGCGCGGCCCATCTGCCTTATCGATATTTTCAGCCGATATGATCCAACTCATCGATTAACATGAAACTCCATCACGTTTTGAAAATTTTGAACCATATAGTAGGAATTGGCAACCACCCTGATAAAAACACAGGACGGTGATCTGGCAAAATCTTCCAAGTAAGGGTGTTTGGACAGGTAGAGATCAAGAACCGCCTGCCGCTCAGGTTCCTTTAATTCTTCGGCGATACCCGTAACGGTTATGGAAATCGCATCATGAAAGTCAGACTCCTGATTAATGCTGCTGTTTACCAGGACCGCCACGCGCGAATCTGACTTTAAATTTGAAAATTTTCGCGTCGTTTTGGCGGTAACAAAAAAAAGATGCCGCAAATCATCTGTGGCAACGAAAGCTACCAAGCTGGCGTATGGCTGACCGCCAGTCTGGGTGGCGACAACCGCCAGATTTTGCGTCTCGAATAGACTCCGCAGACGATGTTGGATCCCTGCTGAAGGTTGCATTGACAGCCTCGTTGATGGTTGGTTAGATAAAAGCGCCGAACATTATTTGCCGGCCCCAACCAGCGGCAATTCTTTGTCGAGCTTGAAGAATACTAAAAATTTGGCTTCCTCTTTATCGTTTGGATACTGGCGACGGCGCAAAGAGTACAAAAGTTCAGTATCTTGTTCTTCTTTTATCTTGGTCATAAACAATCGTTTGCCTTTATAGCCGGGGCCTTCCTCCATGAAGAGAAAAGTAGCGTGGGGATTGGACTGAAGATTATGATGGGAAAGACGATCGCGCATAATAACAGCCAATGTGCCATCATCCATAAAATGGGGTCTGGCATAAATCGCCGCATCGACTTTTCCGTCGCCGTCTGCCGTGGCCAGTACGCCCAACCCTTTGGTGTTTTCAAAATAATCCTTAAGTTCCATATTGACCTCCTTTAATATGAAATTGTGATCTTGGTGCAATTTTGTTTTCCGCTGCAAATCCCAAATGTACTTGTCGAAATAGGAGTATATGAAACTATAATACATCCTCGAGAAAAAAAAAGATCATGCCAAAAAGTATCATAAAGATCGTGCAGAACCGATGGCAGGTCGGCGGCGGCAATTTTACTGCCGCTAAGGACGCGGCCGTATATATGATGCGATTTGAACAGCAGAAGGAATATATCAGCAGCTTGCAATCTATACCGACGCTTGAGGTAGACATTCTGTGCGAGGGGTCCTTCAGTGTTTTATGACCAAGAAGAAAATCGAGAAATTTATCCCAAGCTGCAGTTCGCATAGCGAAAAGGAGGCTTTAAGGACGGTTGGTCAAATACACCCCGGTGGTGACCAGTAAAGCGCCGACCAGCAAAGAAAAGGTTAGCGGTTCATCCAGAAAAAGAAAGGCCATCAGAATAGCACTGATGGGCACAAAATTAATGAACAGGCCGGCCTTGGTCGGTCCGATTTTTTTGATGCCCTCATAGAACCACACAAATCCAAGCACCGTACCGAAAAAGCCCAGATAAAAAATATTCCACCAGTCAGTGATCGAATAATGGATACATTTGGAAAGGCCCTCGCTGAAAGCGGGTGTAAAAAGCAAAATGGTTCCGGTTAATGAGCTGTAAGTGACGGAGGCCAGGGGTGAAAGGCCGGACATCACTGCCTTGCCGAGTAAAGAAAACGCCACCCAGCTGGCCACACACAAGAAAATATACACTTCACCCCATCCCAGATTGCCGTGAAAAATCACACGCAGGTCACCTTTTGATATGGCTAAAATGGCACCGATTACAGAAATAACAATACCCGTGGCTTTGGTGGCATTGAGCGTCTCTTTAAAAATAACAGCTGATAAAAGGGCTATCAATATGGGATTATTGGCGATAATGATAGCGGCCCGGCCGGCTTCGATGAGCTTGAGGCCCTTGAAAAAAAAGACATTATAGAAAAACACACCGCTTAATCCCAGCAATATGACGGGCAGAAGTTGTCCTTTGGTTAAAAGCGTCAGTTTGCCTTCTACTTTCCAGGTGATGAAAACCAGAAATAAGGTTGCTACTGCAAACCTGAAGAATGCCGCCGAATAGGGCCCCACATGCTGAGTCAGGCTTCGCCCGGCAACAAATGTACCACCCCAGAAAATTGCGGTAAGCAGCAATTTAAGATAAATGACCATACAGTCTAAAATCCTGGCTCGGAGGGCTCACCCCCTCTGGCTAGCCTTAGTGTTCACTCTATCCTTGAAATAACGCAGGGATGGAAAAATAGAAAATTGAAATGATAAAGTTCCTCAAGATTTTGAAGTTTTACCTATTTTTCTATTAAAACGCTCAATTTAGGTTTCTTTATTTTTGTTGGCGAGCAACTGATCGATTATTTGAGAAAGGATGCCATCTGCCTTGGATGATGGCACACGCGCTGAGCCGGCTCCGGGGTGCCCCCCGCCGCCAAATTGCGTCAGTATCAGACCGACGTTCACTTTGCAGCCAGGGTTAAAAATACTGTGACCCAAATTAATGACCACCCTGTCCTTATTTTGATCCTCGTATCGAATTCTGACATGAACTGAAGATTCCGGAAACAGGGAATAAACGAGGAAGCGATTGCCGATTGGAGCGCTGTTTAAAGGTCGAAAGTCAGTAATAGCCACATGCTGTTTGATGACGGTGTGCTGCTTTAACACATCCACAAAACGATCATTTTGAAGCACCACATCCTGGCAATGCTGCTTGACCCCAGGATTTTTTAGAACCTGCTGAATATCCTGCTCTTTGAAAAGTTCAACAAGCATATTCCAGTACGGCACGTTGGATGGGGCCTCATTTGACACCGTCAGAGATACAAGCACATACGGATACTTCTCAGGGTGCAGAACTTCGTCCAGGGTCAAGTTGGCCGAATCAATCTTATCAGCA
The DNA here is from genome assembly GCA_050122255.1 of Desulfobacterales bacterium. GTDB lineage: Bacteria > Desulfobacterota > Desulfobacteria > Desulfobacterales > JAHEIW01 > JAHEIW01. The sequence continues at coordinate 2,704 of JASFJF010000003.1, read as the reverse complement.
GCCTGCACCAGCTCTCTGTAATCGCGCTGGAAACGGTCTTGGTAGTGTTTAAAAATGATCCCTGCGGCGGACGGTGCAATTTCAAAGGCGCCTTTGAACGGTTTGTCGATCTGGTTGGTAAAGTGATGATCGAACCATAGCGCGCAGCGTTCATCATAGGGTAAATTGGCTATAACGTCTTGGTTGAGAATATCAATATGGCCCTTTTGGATGTCATTGGGCTCCACCCACAAGGTTGGTTCGTTTATATCTAATGCTTCATAAAGCAGGACCGCACAGACGATTCCATCAAAATCCGGTCGCGTTACGATTCGCATTCGAATACTCCACGGCAAAATACACGGCCGTTGGGAGAGGCCGGGAAAATTATATTGATGTTTGATAACACATAAATTAAAACTATAGCCACAATCGTTTTAAAATACAAGGAGGATCAGTGTTATGGCACTTTATCTTGTTCAACATGGTAAGAGCCTGCCAAAGGACCAGGACCCCGATCAAGGCCTTTCTGAAGAAGGAAAAGCCGAAACAGAGATGATTGCAAAGATGGCCAGAGAAAAAGGCATTACCGTATCCCAAATCAGGCACAGCGTGAAGCCCCGCGCCCGGGAGACTGCAGAGATATTTGCCCGGGCCTTAAATCCGGACCAGGGTGTCCAGGAAATGAGCGGTATAAAACCGATGGACGATGTTGCTGAAGCTTCAGCCAGCTTGGATTCGGCTGCAAACAGCATGCTGGTGGGCCATTTACCGTTTATGGAACGCATGACTGCTTTTCTGGTAACCGGATCGTTTGACAAACCGGTTTTTAAATTTCAAAACAGTGGCATCGTGTGCCTGGACAAGGACCCTGAAACACAGGCATGGGTAATCCTGTGGGCCCTGCTGCCTAAAATCGGATAGGTTAGGAGAAAAATATGAATTTCGAATGTATTCTGTATGAAAAAAACCAGGGTGTCGCCACGATAAAGTTGAACCGTCCTGAAGTTTTAAACGCCATGAATAAAAAACTCTGGCTAGATTTACAGGCTGCGCTGAAAGATGCCCGCGAAGACCCTCTTGTAAAAGCTTTGATTATTACCGGTGAAGGCCGCGCCTTTTCAACCGGGGCTGATCTGAAGGAATCCAAAACCAGAAGCGTGGAAGAATATCGCGACTATCTGGTCGAGCTTCAAGAGGCCTCGCGTAAGATTATTCGCTTTGAAAAACCGACCATCGCTGCCATGAACGGATATGCTTTGGGGTCTGGCTATGAGCTAGCTTTAGCCTGTGATATCCGGATTGCCGCCGAGGAGGCCCAAATCGGATCTCCAGAAGCGATGGTGACCTCATCGGTAACCGGTGGTGCTTTTCGCTTGATACAGAACTTAATTGGCCCCGGAAAAGCCAAAGAGCTGCTTTTTACCGGTGAATACATCGATGGCAAAGAAGCTGCGCGTATTGGCCTGGTGAACAAGTCCGTGCCCCTCAAACGGTTGGAATCTGCAGCCCGGGAAATGGCTGAAAAAATCGTCGCCAATTCGGCCATTTCGATCAAAATGATAAAAAAAGGATTACAGATGGCCCAAAGCGGTATAAGCCTCGATGATCTGATGGATTTTGAAATCGAAGCCTGTCTGACCTGTATTTCCTCCAAGGAGCGCCAGGAATCGCTTAAGACCTTTGCGGAACGCAAGAAGAAGTAGGTTCAGGGGTTCAGGGGTTCAGGGTTTGTGTCCTCTGACCTCTGCTTGCCGCGGCGTAGCTTGCTCAAGCGAAGCCGGGTCATTTGTCTTCTGTTTTCAACCTTTGAACCTCTGAACGTTGAACCTATAACCGGAAGAAGGAGTGATCATGTCCTTAGACCGCATTTTCAAGGCTGAATCGGTAGCCATCATCGGCGCCTCGAAAAATGAAACCAAACGCGGCTACCAGGCCATCCGAACCCTAATAGATGAAAAATACGAAGGCAATATCTATCCGGTCAACCCCAGGGAAAAAAGCATCCTGGGCTTTAAATGTTACCCGAGCGTAAAAGATATTGCTGAACCGATCGATGTTGCCTTGGTGGCAACACCGGCCAAAACGCTGACGTCCGTGCTGGCGGATTGCGGCGAAAAAGGAGTCAAGGGCGCTGTGGTTCTGGCCGGTGGATTCGGTGAAATCGGCCCCGAAGGCCGCAAGCTGGAAGACGAAATGGTGGCGGCAGCAAAAAAGCACAATATCCGCCTGATCGGCCCCAACACCTCCGGCATGCTTAATCTTAAAGACAATTTAAATCTGGTGGGTTTAAAAGATGCCCCCCGCGGAGATATTGCCCTGCTGACCCAGAGTGGCAATATGGCGCTGACGCTGATTACCGAAGCCAAAATCAAAAGCCGCAAAGGATTTTCTTACTATGTCGGTGTCGGTAACGAGGCTGATATCAAGTTTCATGAATACCTTGAATTTTTCCGGCAGGACCCGGATACCCGTGCCATTTTAATGTATGTAGAGGGCATGCGCAACGGTCGTGAATTTTTGCAGCAGGCCCGCAGAACAACCCTGGAAAAGCCGATTATCCTGCTTAAAAGTGGACGCTCGGTCACCGGCAAACGCTCGGCTGGATCACACACCGGCGCCCTGGCCGGCATATCCGAGGTTGCTAAAGTGGCTTTTAAGCGCGCCGGGATCGTTGTCATTGAAAATTCAGACGAGCTTTTCCCGGCCGCCGAGTCGCTCTCCA
>JASFJF010000002.1:0-31876 GCA_050122255.1 Desulfobacterales bacterium | reverse complement strand
ACTGTCTTCGGTATCACATTCACTCCAAAACGCGGAGAAAAAAGCCCTGATTGATGCTTTACTGCAAGCCCGGGGTAATCAGACCCAGGCCGCAAGGCTACTCGGCGTAAACCGGGTGACCGTTTGGAATCGCATGAAAAAATATGGCATTGATGTTAAAAAAATATTAAGCACGTAAGATAAGCTGAAAATGGATTCAAATCCAGACGATCAATTAGCCGAATCCGGTGCCCGCAAAGAACATTTGTTGTTTATGCTGGCAGCGCTGATCGTCGTTGTCATCTATGCCAACACCCTGACCGGCCCATTTGTATTTGACGATCGGCCTCATATTGTCGAAAATCCATACATCCGATTGGCCGGCCTGTCCTTCGACGATCTCAAAGAAGTCATCCAAAAAAGCCGCTACCGCAACCGCCCGGTGGCCAATATGTCGCTGGCCCTCAACTATTATGCTAACGGTTACAACGTGGTCGGCTATCATGCAGTCAATATCCTGATACACATCTGCAGCGGCTTTTTCCTGTATCTGTTGCTGAAAGTGACTCTGAACCTACCTTCGCTGCGGGAGCGCTTTTCATATCATAAATGGATTCCTCTGCTGAGCGCACTGCTGTGGCTGGTACACCCGATACAAACCCAGTCGGTTAGCTACATCATCCAGCGCATGAACAGCATGGCAGCCATGTTCTATATTCTATCGCTGTTATTGTATGTCAGATTTCGCCTGGCGCCCCGCAAAGGAAAGAAAGGTTTGTTACTGAGCGGCTGTGTTCTGGCGGGTCTTCTGTCTTTGGGGACAAAAGAAATCGCCGTCACCCTTCCCTTTTTCATCTTTCTGTACGAATGGTTTTTCTTTCAGAATCTGAGCGGTCAATGGTTGAATCGTCGCGCCCCGGTTCTGGCAGCGCTGGGGGCCTTTGCTATGCTTCTGGCATTTATTTACCTTGGCAGCAATCCGCTGGATGGCATCAAAATGGGCTATAGTGCACGCGAATTTACACCGGGTCTGCGATTGCTTACCGAGCTTCGGGTGGTCGTATTCTATGTCAGCCTTTTGCTCTGGCCACACCCGCAACGCTTGAATCTGACACACGACTTCTCACTTTCGCTATCGTTTTTCCAGCCGCCGGGGACCTTTTTCAGCCTGCTGCTGATTGTCGGTTTTTTGCTGGCAGCCATCTGTCTTGCCAAACGCCATCCCCTTTTTTCGTTTTGCGTGTTATGGTTTTTCGGCAACCTGGTCATCGAATCGTCTGTCATCGCCCTGGAGCTCGTTTTTGAACATCGCCTTTATCTGCCCTCCATGATGGCTCTTTTTCTGGTGGTCGTCGGGCTTTTTGGCGTCATCCGCCCCCAATGGCTGGCGATTACGCTGCTGTGTGTCGCTGTGGCAACGAGTTCAATTTGGACGTATCAGCGCAATGCCGTTTGGGCTGATGATGTCGCCCTCTGGCGCGATTGCGCCCAAAAATCTCCGGCCATAGCCCGTGCTTATACCAATCTCGCATCAGCCCTCGTTCGCCGCGGAAATCTAAAAGAAGCTGCCGCGCACTATCAAGCAGCCCTCAAGCTTAAGCCCGAATACGCCGAACCGCACTTCAATTTGGGTATTATTCAGGCAAAATCCGGCCAACTTGCCGAGGGCCTGAAGCACTTTCGAAAAGCAATCGAAATTGAACCGCATAACTTTAAAGCCCAGAACAATTTGGGTGCCGCATTACTGTCCGGCGGCAGGCTGGATGAGGCCATCAGCCACCTGCAAACCGCCCTGGAAATAAATCCCGATTATCCCGAAGCCCACAACAACCTGGGCCAGGCCCTGCAGTTGCAGGGAAACCGGGGTGCAGCCCTGGACCATTTCAAAGAGGCCCTGCATCTGGACCCTGCATACGCCAGGGCCCATGTTAACCTGGGTATTGTCCTCAGGCAAATGGGGCGATTGCAGGAAGCCGGGCAGCATTTTGAGGAAGCTTTGCGCCTGCGGCCCGGCTATGCACCCGCCCGAATCAATCTGGATCAAATCCGCCGAGAACACAGCTCATCGAGAAAATAGCCGTTCAGAAAGCAAAAATATTGTAACCGAAAACCATTAGCTGGTTCTTTACGGGCAAAAATTCAAAACCATTTGAACGAATGACATTTATCACCTGAAGGGAGATCAAATTGGGGCAAGACATTTCGAGGAGAACTTTTCTAAAAGGCGGGATAGCGGCTGCGGCCGGGGTGGCATCCGGCAGCATTGCCGGAGCCGCTGCAACAGGCGAACCAAATGAAAAAACGCAACTGGCCACCCTTTTGGACATCCGCAAGTGCATCGGTTGCGGAGCCTGTGTCGAAGGCTGCCAGGAATCCAATGCCCACAAATACCCGGATCCCCGCAAGCCCTTCCCCAAGATGTTTCCGGACAGGGCCAAGGTATCGGATTGGTCCGACAAACAAGATGTCACCGATCGGCTAACGCCCTACAACTGGCTGTACATTCAACATGCCAGTCTCGATATCGATGGTCAGGAAACTGAGCTGACCATTCCCCGCCGCTGCATGCATTGCGTCAATCCGCCGTGCGTTAAATTGTGCCCCTGGGGCGCCGCAAAGCAGCTTGAGAACGGTATCTCGCGCATAGACCCGGAAATCTGTCTGGGGGGCTCCAAGTGCAATGTGGTTTGCCCCTGGGATATCCCGCAGCGCCAGACCGGTGTGGGGCTGTATCTGGATATCCTGCCCAATTTTGCCGGTAACGGCGTGATGTTCAAATGCGATCGCTGCTACGACCAGATTGAAGCCGGACAGCTGCCCGCCTGTATCGAAGCCTGCCCGGAAAATGTTCAAACCATCGGGCCACGCGATGAAATCATCAAAACTGCCCGTCAACTGGCCCAAAAAATCAATGGCTACATCTATGGTGAAACCGAAAACGGTGGAACGAACACCATTTACGTTTCGCCGGTTCCTTTTGAAAAGGTGGACGCCGCCATTGAAAAGGGGAAAGGCAAACCGCATCTGGCCGCAGTGTCCGATCGGATGGCGGATGCCAATAATCTGGCCGCCGCCATGGTTATCGCTCCGCTGGCCGGTATTGCAGCCGCCGCCAGGAAGATTTACAATTATACCCAGAAATCCGCCAAGGAACGTGCATGATGAAAGCTGCTAGCGCTTCACTTACCCATTCAAGCCGCCAAAATCGGCCGATGCGTTTTATATATGTGCTGACCGTATTTTTCATGGCCCTGACCGGTTTTGGCCAGATGCCGATTTATAAACGCTACTACCTGTCGGACATCCCTGGATTCGGCTGGCTGGCCAATTTCTGGACCACCCGCTATGTGCATTATGCCGGAGCCGCACTGCTGCTGGCGATTGTCGCCTATATGCTCGTTGAGCATGTCATCTTAACTCGAGCACAGCGTAAAATTATGCTAAATGGTTATCTGCGAGGGGTGCTCCTTGTGGGCATTGTGCTGACCGGCCTTTGTTTCGTTATTAAGAACTTCGCAGTTTTTGTCTTTTCACCCGAATTTATTATTGTATTAAACTTAAGTCATCTGGGTTTTGTCATGATATTTTTGCTGGTCAACCTGTACTGCCTGATTTTCAAAAAACAGTGGACAAAAGCCCGCTAAAACCTTATGACATATGAGGAGTATGGTTATGAAAGATATCATCCTTATGTTGGCCATTGTGGGCGTTTGGTACCTCCTGCAGGCCTATATCCTGCCTAAACTGGGCATTTCGACCTGACTGAAGGATTCTTGTCAGGTGACAAGCAATCATGACAGCACCCAAGCGAAAGAACCGCAAAAAGATAAAAGATAAAGATTTTGAGCTCATACAGGCCATCAATTCAGGCCAATTCGACCGATTCCCGGATCTTGTCAAACGCTACGAGCAAAAACTATACAATTTCAGCCTTCGAATGTGCCGGGATGAAGCCGATGCTGAAGACACGGTTCAAGAAACCTTTTTGAATGTCTTTAAATACCTGAAAGATTTCAGGTACGAAACGAAATTTAAAAACTGGCTTTACCGGGTGGCCGCCAGCACCTGCATCAAGAAAAGACGAAAATCTAAATTTGCGCCGCAACGGGAACTGTCTCTGGATGAATTGTATCCTCTGAGTGAAACCGAGGTTCCCCAGCAGGTTCCTGATTGGGCGCAAATGCCTCTGGACAAACTGCTGAGCAATGAGCTTCTGGACAAGATCAACGAAGCTATTTTTACGCTCCCGGAAAAGTATCGATTGGTCATCGTCTTACGCGACATTGAAGGATTCAATACGGCCGAAACGGCCCAGATTCTAAATCTATCGGGAGCGAATGTGAAAGTCAGATTGCACCGGGCACGCTTATACCTGAGGGACAGGTTGAAAGGATATTTTGAAAATGAATAAGGACGAGCACGATCATAAACACTGCCTGGAACTTTTCGAAAAGCTATCTGAATATCTGGACAATGAGTTGGATGAAGTCACCTGCCGGGACATCGAAAAACACGTCAAGGAATGCGTGCCCTGCTTTGTGTGCCTACAGACCCTGCAACGGACTATTGATCTGTGCAAACAAACGGAGAACAGATCAGTTCCTGAGGATTTTTCCAAAAAATTAATACAAGTCATTCAAAATATGCCCAAATCCCCGCCGGCCGGATAAAGGAATGGGGTGTCCTTAATTTGACCAGCCAAACGCAGTTTTTTCAACCCACTCTTCTTTTCTATATGAGCTGAACTTACGTAAACGATATGGATTTTGAAGGTTATTTCTGTGAGGGTCGACTGCATTTGCGGAATTTGTGCGATGTAACGATTTTTTGTTCTCTTTTTTTCAAATCTTTAAGACAAACTGCAATGTAATCGCCACAGAGCTTGGTCGTGTCGCCGTTTTCGCAATGGCGGCGAAACCCCTTTAACCATTCTCTACCACCACGGGGACAGATTTCCATAAATTCAACAAAGCGAATGAGCCGATCGATAATGTTTTTTGAAACAGCGTGCTCAACCCTGCAGGAGGCTTCCTCGGCCTCGTCTTTATCTATTAACAGAATTTTGATAAAAAACTCTTTAAGTACCGCATGCCTCCTGACAATTTCAGCTGCCAGTTTTTTGCCTTTGACTGTCAGGGTAATGATATCGTAGGGGGCATAGTTTACCAGACCTTTTTCAGAAAGCGATCGCAAAGCTCCGGTTACCGAAGATTTATTCACGTTAACCCGATCGGCAATATCTTTGGCTCTGGCAGCCTGTTTTTCTTGTGAAATGTGGAAGATGGCCTCCAGATAATCTTCCATATTTGAGCTTAGCATTTCTGAATGGCGCATTTTATGATTCCTTTAAAGTTGAAGGCTACTTTAATCACAAAGACACGAAGTTCACAAAGTTTTATACGATTTTTACTTTATATCTTTCTTTGTGCCTTGGTGTCTTGGTGGCCTTTGTCGAAATCGCGAGTTTTCCGGATTTTCCGCACACGTTGCGGCCGTGTCGGCCGGACAGCTTGAACATCCACAAGTGCGGGCGTCTTGCTGTTTAAGGTTCTTGATAAATTTCCGGATCAAAAATGCAGCGGCAATCGCAACGATGATAAAAACGATAATGGTTTGCACGGCTAGTTCACCATAATTTTTAGAGCGGATCCAAATTGAAAAATGAAAACCGCTAATATAAAGGCCAGCACCGTATTGAAGGCCATTGCAAAGGCACCCCATTTCCAGGAGCCGGATTCCCGAGCAATACAGATGACCGAAACAAAACAGGGCGAATAAAACATCGTAAACACAATCAGGCCGATGGCCACCAGCGGTGACCAGCCGGGCTCTCGGGCCAGTGTTTGTGATAGAGATCCGCTCTCCTCAGGATTCACCTCGCCTAAAGAGTAGGCGGTGCCAAGAGTGGAGACCACCACTTCTTTGGCGGCAAAGCCTCCTACCAGGGCGATGTTGGTTCGCCAGTCAAAACCGGCCCATTTCGACACGGTTTCCAGAGTACCCCCAATGCGACCGGCAATAGAATAACGCAAGCCGGCTTCGGCTTGAGCTGCATCGATGTGTCGGAGGCTTTGCTTGAGATTGTAAGCCGCGACGGAAAGTTCAGCACTTTCGACGGCGCTGTTCAGTTCGCTGGCAATGACAGCGGGCGCCCGGTTTATTTCGACCTGGCGTTGTATTTCAAATTCGGCAAGCGTTGATTCCGGCAGTCCGGGAAAGGTCATCATTGCCCACAGGACAACCGACAGTCCCAAAATCACCGTGCCGGCCTTCTTGATATATTGCCAGGTGCGCTCCCAGGTGTGTATCGCCAGACCTTTGAAGGTGGGCATTCGGTAAGGCGGCAGCTCCATGACAAAAGGCGTGGCCGAGCCTCTGATGACCGTGATGCGCAGCAGTTTGGCAACCAGCAATGCTCCGGCCCAGGCGCCGAGGGTGATCAGAAACATAATCAGCGCCTCGTACCGCGCAAAAAATGTAGCGATCAACAAAGCAAATACAGGCAGTTTGGCGCCGCAGTTCATAAAGGGCACAGTCAGGAGGGTTGCCAGGCGTTCGCGGGGCGACTTGAGCGTGCGGGTTGCCATCACTCCCGGTACCGCGCAACCGCCGGCAATCCCTCCGGATACGATAAAAGCCATCACCGAGCTGCCGTGCAGACCAAATATGCGGAATATGCGATCCAGCATGAAGGCCACCCGAGCCAGGTAGCCGGAATCCTCCAGGATGGCAATCCCAAAAAACATAAACATAATTAAGGGAACAAAGCCCAGAACGCCACCGACCCCATCAATGATACCGGAAACAACCAACGATTGCAGCAGACCTTCCGGCAAAATGGCTGTCAGTGTTGATCCCAACCAGCCAAAAAAAGATTCCAGCCATTCCACCGGCAACTTGCTATAGGTAAACGTAAAATGATAGAGCCCGGCAATAACCGCCAGCATAATCAGAGGGCCCAGGAAACGATTGGTCAGCACTTTGTCAATTCGATCCGAGCTGTATAGGCGATTGCGGTCGTATTTGTGGTAGATAACCCCCTGCTTCAAGATGGAGCTGATATACCCATAGCGTTGATCGGCAATAACCGCCTCCGGATAGGTGTCCAGGGTATTTTGTAAATGGCGGGAAACCTTGCTCACCCGTTCCTCCAGCCGGCCGGATAGGTCCGCATCGGCTTTGCGGCCAAGGGTAAGAATTTGTTCGTCATTTTCCATGTATTTCAAAGCAATCCAGCGCGCCTGGTAAGTGTCGGTTAGAAAATGGTTATCCGCGATTTCCTTTTGCATTTCAGCCAGAACCGGGTCGATGTCCGCACCGTAAGAAATTTTGAGGGGATTTAACTGCTTCTTTTCATTTATAATTTGAAAAGCATTGTCCATGAGCTCTTTTTTACCTTTACCGGAGCGGGCAATTGTGGGAATCACAGGTACACCCAGTAAAGCCGCAAGCTTGGCGGCATGAACCTTGATGCCTCTTTTTTTGGCCACATCGATCATATTCAAAGCAATACATATGGGTATGCCCATTTCCAGAAACTGAACGGCCAGGTACAGGTTGCGCTCCAGGTTGGAAGCATCAACGATGTTGATGACCACCTCCGGTTTCTGGTCGACCAGAAAATTCCGGGCCACCACTTCTTCCAGTGAATAAGCCGTAAGCGAATACGTGCCGGGAAGATCAACAATGTGCAGCCTGAACCCGTCGCGCAAATAGGTGCCTTCTTTTTTTTCAACCGTCACCCCCGGATAATTTCCGACATGCTGCCGGGATCCGGTCAGTTCGTTGAATAGGGTGGTTTTACCGGCGTTTGGGTTGCCGGCCAATGCAACGGTTGGCGCCATATATTATTCGACCTCCACTTCGATGTAGTCGGCCTCGTTATTGCGCAACGTCAGCGTTGCCCCCATGACCCTTAAGGCCACAGGATCATACAGCGGTGCGCGGCCTTGCACTTTTATAGCGGTTCCCGGAACAAGGCCCATATCACGAATGCGTCGCCCCAGTTCGCCACCAACCTTAACACTGGCAATGGTGCCAGCCTGATTATCCATCATTTTACGCATGTTGATCCGCATTCTACTTCAAACCTCCATGTCGATGGTGCTCATAACGAAAAAGTTAGGTATACCAAACTTTATACGGTGTCAAGAAAAAAATTAGGATCTATGAATTCTGAGTGTTCAGCAGGGTCAAAAGGTCACACTTGGACTTTATGATATGGATGGATGAACCCTTGTTGCCTCAGCTGCCGCTGAAGCTGTCAGGAAGGGAGCCGCGATCTATGGGAAGGATATGCAGGTGGCAGGTTAGATGGTGATCATGCGAATCCGGCGATTGGAAAATGGCCCGGATTCAATCAACCTATATTCAAGCTGCTATTTATCATCAGCTGATTGAAATTCGACGAATAGATTGGCATCCTCACCGTCAATTTTCGGTCTGTTTTTCATCCAGTTGAGAATCCGACACCCGTCAGTAGCCCCGTTAGGGGCCGAGCAGCTGATGTATGGCATAACCGGATCACCGGCAACGGATTTGTAGTATAGCATTTGCGCTCGTTCGCTGGGAAATTCTTCAAGTTCCAGAAGGTGGACAATATAAATCGTGCAGTCACCTTCAAACAAATCACTATTATCCCGAGATTCGATGATGCGCGCTTTGAAAGATTCAAGCGCCGCCTGGCTGTCTTCAGCCTCAACGATCAGGTTGAATTCGCCGTGTCTTCTTTCTGATTCCTCTTGAGCCTGCTGGTTGGTCATGTGCAAAAATTTTCCAAGGTAGAGCATCAAACACCCTTTCTGTGTTCCAATCGGTTATATGCAAGGACCGCCGCGTTTAGTCGCAGCTGTCTCTCTCTGCGCTTTTCGGGCTCATCTTAAACCGAATCAATCATTTTGTCCATATAATTAAAGTCCAAAGACATACATTAAATTTAGTCGAGGATGATGGTTTGTCCGTGTTGCAGCACGGCAAAATCTTCGGTTGGAATCCGGTCTTTTTGCAAAGCGCCGGCCAGGCGTTTAGGGGGTTCATCCAGCGGCTCATCGGTTAAGATAAAAGTTCCCCAGTGGATGGCTACTGATTTTTTTGAGCGCAGATCTTTGTGGATTTGAACCGACTCTTCGGGATTGACGTGATGCTTCTTCATAAACCAGCGCGGCTCATAGGCACCGATGGGTATGGCGGCCAGATCGAAAGGACCCAGTTTTTCTCCGATTTCCCGAAAGTGAGGCGCATAACCGGTGTCACCCACAAAAATAAATTGAAAAGATTTGGAACGAATCACCCAGCCGGCCCACAGCGTTTTATTTCTGGAAAAAATGCTGCGTTTGCTCCAGTGCTGCACCGGCACGGTGATAACCTCTAATTCTCCGTCGGGCTGGCGGTCCCACCAGTCCATTTCAATCACCTGCTCGATGCCGCGGACGGCAAACCAGTTCTTTAATCCCAGGGGAACATAAAAACGGGTTTTTTTACCGCCGGGTCTCTGGCGCAATTTTTTAATCGTTTGTTCATCCAGGGAATCATAATGATCATGCGAAATCACAACGATGTCGATAGGCGGCAGGTCCCTCAGTGCCAGTCCCGGCGGAGCAACTCTTTCGGGGCCGGCCCACTGAACCGGAGAGGCGCGTTCGGAAAAATGCGGATCCGTTAAAATGTTGTATCCGGCCATCTGCAGCAGAATGGTGGCGTGCCCGACCCATGTTACGGTGCGCTTATGTCCATTTTGCTTCAAAAATTCCGGATCGTTCTCAGCCAGAGGAAAATGATAGCTTTCCGGGCCCGGAATATCCATTTTGGCGCGTTGGCGGCGCCATCTCATAAAATCCGAAAACCCATTTTCCTCGTAGGCGTGGACATTTCTGAATCCGTCAGAGGTGTGATGCGGTCTTTCCATCGAATGCGTCTGGGCGGTGCAGTTGAGCGTTGACAAAGATAATATGCCCAGCAACAGATAGATGAATACTATATTTGCGTTCAACATGTCTATATTTTTACCGGTTCAGATAGCGACCCTTTGTGTTCGTTACAAAAGCCAGGTGCATTAAAGTTCGGCTCCACAATATTTACAATATTTGGCGTCCCGGTCATGCCCTTCGGAGCTGCACTCCAGGCAGGCCTGGGTGGAGACCTTGCGTTTGAAGGCCTGTGCCAATTCAACCGTCACAATACCGGTCGGAACGGCAATGATACCATATCCAATAATCATTATTACCGAGGAAATCAACTGGCCAAAGATGGTCTGGGGCGAAATGTCCCCATAACCAACCGTTGTCAAGGTCACAATGGCCCAGTAGATACTTTTGGGTATGCTGGTAAAACCGTTTTGGGGATCTTCTACCAGGTAAATAATAGCACCGAAGATGGTTACCAGCGTTAGGACAGTCATCACAAAAACAATAATTTTGCGCAGACTGGCCCGTAAAGCCTGAACAAGCAACCGGGCCTCACCCAGATACTGCACCAGTTTCAGAATCCTGAAAATGCGCAGAACCCGCAATATCCGAATGACCAGCAGATACTGGGCCCCTGGGAAAAAGATGCTCAGATAAGTAGGCAGGATGGCCAAAAGATCAACCACACCGTAGAAACTGGTGGCATAGGCACCGGGTCGCCCGACGCTCGAAAGTCGCAAAATGTATTCGATGGTAAATAGAACGGTAAAAACCCACTCGCCGGCCAATAGCAGAGGACCGTATGCTTTCTGGACGGCGCTGACGCTATCGAGCATCACCAAAAATACACTGGTTAAAATGGCCAGGATCAACAGGACATCAAACCATTTTCCGGCCGGGGTATCGGCTTCGAAAATGACTTCGTGAACCTTCAGCCGCCAGGGGCTGCGCTCATGGGTTGCCGTCATTGCTGTTTTACCTTATGTCCATTCTTTTTTAACAATTCAACGACGCTTTCGGGGCCGACCAAATGGCCCGCACCGACCACAAAAAGAACGTTTTTATTCTGGCGCATAGCTGCTTCAACTTCTCTTACCCATTCTTTATTGCGTTGAATCAACAGACGATCATTCAGATTGGGATAATCTTTAAAGCTCCTGTGCAATAGCTCATGCACTTTATCGGCATTGCCGGATTTCCAACTGCTCACCAGATCACCCGCCAGTTCGCTGATCATTTCAAGATCCTTGAGGGTCTGTTTCAAAAAATCGTTTTGATCCTTGTTGACCATGTTGCCCAGCAGATCGATTTGATACTCGGGGGGTTCCAGGAATCCAATTTCTTTACCTCCGCTTTGGGCCTTGTCAAAAAAATACACATCGATTCCATATTGAGGATTGTACCCCAAGCGCTGCAATTCCAGCGTTGTCAGGGTCAGGGCGACAAACCAAGGCTTAAACCGCGAAAATGCTTCCAGCGGTAACCCGAGTGCTCTCATTTTTTTCTCTAACTGCTGTCGCGTGTTGCGCGCAATGTTTTCAAAAAGATTCTGCTCGGCCGGATACATCCCCAATTGCAGCATTTTGGCCTGCATGGCCGGATCCTGCATGGCTGCAATGTCGGTCTCAAAGACAATGCGCTCGCTGCTGGCATAAGCCTTTTCGATGGCGGAATCCAGCGGGTATGTTTCCGGCTTGAGGACATGTATCGAGCCCAGCAAATAAATTTTATTGGATTGGGTTTGAATCGACCACAGACAATTTTTAGTGCTTTGCTCAACAGCGACTGTCTTGGCCGACGCCTCCAAAATCACCGCCCAAAATGCACTTAGCAAAACGAAAACAAACAAAGCAAAACGAAACCCGAATTTTGAAAAATGTCGATTTGGCATAAAGCGTCCTTTCCAAAGAAAATGACTTTACCACGGAAACTTGAAAGCGCGGGAGAGCCTGATTTATTTCCATTCCTGTAATATTTGGTTGACCATCTTGCCGTCTGCCTGCTTGCCGAAATGCTTCATGATGGTGCCCATGGCCTGTATTTTGTTCTTGTATTCAGAGAAATCAACATTTTCCTTGATCCAGGCAATGATCTCTTCGCGGTTCGCCAGACGGGGCAAATACAATTCAAGGATATTCAAATATTCAGATGATTCCTCCTTTTTGGCCTCCAGCACCATTCGCTCCGATTTGGCCAACCCCAGAATAATTCCTAAAATATCATCATTGGTGATCTCTTCACTGCTTTTGAGTCGGCTGGATTTTTTTCCGCTTTCTAAGGTAATCGGAACAGTCAATTTGGGAAATTCGGCCATAATTTGCCGGATGGCGCTACGCGCGGCCGCATCCCTTTGTAACATGGACTGCTTCAGGTCCACTTTGAGTTTAGCCAGCAGGGACGTATCCATATCCGGATTCCATCCATACGTTTCATGTGGGGTGTCGCTCATAGGTCTCTCCTCACGATTTCATTCATTCGCTTTATGTATTCAGGATTGGGTTTTTTCATGATTTGATTCGCTCATAAACATAAAAATCGTACGGCTCAATGCCGGCTGCGGTAATGGTTTTGGATTCAATCACTTTAAATTCAGTCGATGGAATTTTCGGAAAATAGGTATCGCCGTCGATGTCTCTGGGTATGACCGTCAAGTAAATACGGTCGCTCATCTCAAATGCGGCCTGGTACAGCTGGCCGCCCCCAATAATAAAGGCTTCATCTTCTCCCGGCGGGCAGCTGATTAAAGCCTGTGAAAGATCATGAACGACGATGCATCCTTGGGCTACATAGCCCGATTGGCGCGTAACGATAATATTGGTTCTTTCCGGCAAGGGGCGTTTGAGGGATTCATAGGTTTTTCGTCCCATGATCACTGCATGGCCGAGGGTGATTTTCTTAAAAATTTTTTGCTCCCCCGGTATTTTCCAGGGGATACCACCCTGCCGGCCGATTACGCGATTTTGGGCCATCGCTGCAATCAGTGAGATTTTCATAGTCTACATCTTCGAATGCGATTATCTATCAGTAAAAATATTCATCCTTTACCAATGCTGCCCGGGTGATGGCGTGTTGGCGTGCTGGCGTATTGAATGACGAGAAGCCATTTCAAAGATAATTTTATGTAAAACCCGTTTCAAAAGCTTGAGATCATGCCTGAGGGCACGGCGTCGATTCGATTCGAAAACGGAGCGTACACGGTAGTACGCGAGTATTTCGAATCGAATCGGAACTCAGCCCTCGGGCAAGAGATGGGGCTTTTGAAATGGGTTTTAGATGAAGCCGCCGTTGACATGGATCGTCTGCCCTGTAATCCAGCGGGCATCATCGCCGGCTAAAAATGCCACAGCGTCCGCTATATCCTGCACCTCACCGATGCGGCCCAGCGCAGCCATCTGAGCCATTTGCTGAATCTGCTCGTCTGACTTGCCATCGCGGAAAAGTTCCGTATCCACCGGTCCTGGGGCAACTGCGTTAACAGTGATATGGCGTCCGCCCAGCTCTTTTGCCAATACCCGGGTGATCTGATCGACGGCGCCCTTGCTGGCAGCATAAATGGAATAGCCGGGCAGCATCATGCGCGTCACGGCCGATGAAATGTTGACAATCCTGCCACCATCAGAAAGCCGCCGCGCTGCCTGTTGACATGCAAAAAATGTCCCCTTTACATTGACGGCAAACAGCCGATCAAATTCTGCTTCATCGATGTCAGCGACATTTTTGCTGATGCGGATGCCGGCGTTGTTCACTAAAATATCGAGCCGGCCGTAGCTTTTAATGCTCTGATCGAAAAGTCTTTGAACCTCTTCAGGTTTGGCAACATCTGCCGGCAGAGCAACGGCGCTACCGTTGGCAGCCTTAATTTCGGCTGCAGTTTCTTCAGCGCTGTTTGCATTGCTGACATAATTAATGATGACCGAGGCCCCCTCTCGGCATAAGCGTTGCACTATCGACCGCCCGATTCCCCGGGAGGAGCCGGTCACCAGCGCAATTTTGCCTGTCAATTTTTGGGGATTCATCTAAATCTCCTTTTGTCGACAATGATCTTCGGTTTGCGCCGGGATGATTCGCGTCATGGTTTTCTGGGGATCAGCGTTCCGCGACCATCTGATGCTGGGACCCATTTTAACCGATGAGGCGTTTAAACAGACTCAAATAATCATCCTGGGTCATGGGGCGCGGATTATCTGAATTGCTGCCGTTTTTAAATGAATTGGCCGCCAGCTCTTCAAGATCGCTTTCCTGAACACCCAGCGATCCAAACTTGGGGAGTCGAACGTCTGCGGCCAGTTGTTGCACGGCCGTGACAGCCTGGCGGGCGCCTTGATCTATATTCTCAGATACCAATCCCATGGCAACGGCAATTCGCGCATACTGTTCTTTGCAGTATTCCATATTGTATTCCATCACCGCCGGCAATACCACCGCATTACAGACACCGTGGGCAGCGTCATATTTCCCGCCGAGCGCCTCGGCCACACAGTGGACCGCAGCAACATCCGAGTGGCTGAAGGCAATTCCGGCCAACACGCTTCCCAGCAGCATGCCTGCCCTTGCCTCCAGATTTTCACCATCGACAACAGCGCTTCTGAGATAGGCGGCAATCAACTCAATCGCATACAGGGCAGCGGCATCCGCTAAGGGCTCGGCGGCATTGGCAGTAAAAGCTTCGATGGCATGCGTTAGTGCATCCATGCCGGTCGCTGCAGTTAACGCTGGCGGCATCGTCAGCGTCATCTCTGGATCGATCAGCGCAACCCGCGGCGCAATTTTAGGATCTTTGATGCTGAATTTGAATCTCTCGCTGGAATCCGTAATCACCGAGCTGAAGGTCACTTCGCTGCCGGTCCCAGCGGTCGTCGGGATGGCTATCAACGGCAACACGTCAGGACCAATCTTGCCGGGGCCTTCATAATCGCGGACGGCACCGCCCTGGCCGGTCACCACTGCAATGGCCTTGGCACAATCGATCGGGCTTCCACCCCCCACTGCTACCAGGCAATCCGTTCCAAACCGTCTGGCAGTTTCAGTGCCTTCTTCGACATTATAATCTTTGGGGTTGGGTTCAACGCGATCAAATATTTCCCAGTTCAGGTGTTGGGCATCCAGCGCATCGATTACCGGATTTATAAGGCCTGAGCGCATGACACCGTCATCGGTTACCAGAAACAGGTTCTTGAAATCTTCATCTTTGATCACATCGACCAGGCTTTTGGCAGCGCCAACACCGTATTCTATTTTGGTCGGCAGCTCAAAGCTGAAATTGTTTAATAGGTTCATGGCCCACATCCTTTTCTGAATTAGGTAATGGTAAGCTTTTCTAACTGTTTCTCCAGCGGTTCAACTTCTTTTTCACGGCCAAACTGTTCCAATCGTTTTTTAAGGTGATCCAGTTCTTTTTTCAATAGGGGTACGATCTCGTTTTGGATTTTATGACGTGCGGCTTTACCGGCCTCTTCCATCTTTCGGCCCAATTGTTCGAGATCTTTTTGCAGCTGTTTGACCTCTGCGCTTTGCGATAAATTACGCAGATCCTGCACAAATTGTTCGATTTGCGCTCCCAGCTTGCCGGTTTGCTGGTCAAAATCTTTCAGCATTTTCTGGAAAACGGCCAAAGATCGGGTGGAGCCCTCAACGGTAGCCCCATCGGCCAACAGGGCGCCGCCTTTGCGAATCTGAATCATCTCTATCGCCTTTTGCCCTGCGGTCTGCGGATCTTCGATAACATAGAACCGGGCGTTTTCAGTGGCGGCCTGAGCAAAGTCGTCTTTGATCTTCAGGTTTACCCAGTAAAATCCATTTTGGGCATAGTGCACACGCGTCACCAAACCGATGGGGTTGGATTCAAAGATGACCATATCATTCGCTTTTAAACCCATAACTTGATCAAAACGGATCGATATATTTAAACCGCTCTCTTTGCAGGCCAACAGAAATAAGGTTGCAAACAATATATTAAGGATAGATTTTTTTTTCATGGAGACCTCCATTAACAGTCGTTGTCAGAAAAACATTCCGATTGCAGGACGCCATTTTTTTGCTACAAGACTTATGCCGCCGCCATCCTTTTTCGGAACATATTATGACAAGCAGTATGAAATCACTATTTGATTTTCATAGCAGTATTATTCTATAAGCCAAAATGGTATATATGGCAACAGGGCGATTATCATACTTGAGCTGAATACAGGGGAGTAACCATTGGCAGAACAGCAACTGGAACAGCATATTGGCGCGCCACGAGTCGCCAACACAGAGCAGGTCGTTCGCAAGGTCACATGGGTCGGACTTTTCGTAAATTTATTTCTAGCCGGTCTTAAGTTCGCTGCCGGCATCTTGGGAAAAAGTCAGGCACTGGTTGCTGATGCCATTCACAGCCTGACCGACTTGACAACCGATGCCGCCGTCATTGCAGGCTCGCATTATTGGGAACGACCGCCGGATGATGATCACCCGTATGGCCATAAGCGTCTGGAGACCCTTGTAACCGCATTTATCGGCATCATGCTGGCGGCAGCCGGCATCGGCATCGGCTGGAAAGCTGTTTCAACCCTGCATCACAAAGCAGCCGCTTCTCCAGGCTGGATTGCGGTGCTGGCAGCCCTGGTCTCGATCATCTGCAAGGAGGCTATTTACCGTTGGACGGCTCGAACCGGCAAACGCTTGAAAAGCGCTGCCCTGGCAGCCAATGCCTGGCATCATCGGACGGATGCCTTGAGTTCACTGCCGGTATTGATTGCCGTTGCAGGTGCCAGATTATTTCCGTCCTGGTCGTTTCTCGACCGCATCGGTGCGGTGGTGGTTTCAATCTTTATCGTTCATGCGTCTTTGAAAATCATCTGGCCGGCATTCAGTGAGTTGATTGACGCCGGCGTACCGGCAGAGACGCGTAAAAAGATTCGTCAGATTGCCCATAAAAACGAAAATGTTCAGCAGGTTCATGATATCAGAACCCGCTATGTCAGCACCAGCATTCAGGTGGATTTGCATATCGTCGTTCAAGGATCATTAACCGTGCGACAGGGCCATGATATTGCCGATGATGTTCGGCATCGAATCATTGCAGATATCCCGGAGATTGTGGATGTCGTTGTCCATGTGGATCCACCGGAAAAAGCGCTTCCTGAACAGAATGTGCGATAATATTCCAGTTGAAAATAGGATTATAACATCCTATGCTATGTACCTGAATCTTGCATGAAAATGAACGAGAAGGTAAAATTACGTTTTGGACATCAATGTCATCAAATGAATGGATGCAAGTGCAAAATTCAGGCAACATATTGTGCTTTATCTGCCGCTGACAACTTTGCGGCCGTATGAAAAATTCGGAGCAATCGCTTAATGCCTGTTTATGAATATACAGCTTTGGATGCCAGAGGCAAAATGACCTCCGGTATCATCGATGCGGACGGTGCCCGGGCCGCTCGACAGAAATTAAGAGCAAGTGGTATCTTTCCGGTCGATGTCAAAGAAACTCAGGAGAAAGAGACCAGCGAAATAAAGACGACCCGGGTCGCGAATCTATCTCGCTATCTGAGACGCGTCAAGCCGGCTGAAATTGCAATCATGACACGACAACTGTCAACTTTGATCACGGCCGGCTTTCCACTGGTATCCGCCATTGACGCCCTCGTGCCCCAGACCAAATCCCAACGCTTAAAGACTGTTTTGGCCCAGGTCAAAGATGCTATCGTTGAAGGTCAGAGTTTTGCCCAGGCCCTGTCGCAATACCCAAAAATTTTCACACCGATTTATGTTAATATGGTGCGCGCCGGTGAAACTTCCGGTACCCTGGAAATCGTATTGGAGCGGCTGGCTGACTTTGCTGAAAAACAGCAGGATTTGAACAATCGAATTCAGACCGCTCTGGCGTATCCGCTATTTATGTGTCTGATCGGGACAATCGTCTTATTTGTGCTGTTGACCTACATTGTGCCGAGCATCACCGCCATCTTTCTGGATGTGGGCCAGACATTACCGACCCCAACACGCCTGCTGATTTTTTTAAGCAATTTTATCAAATCTTTTTGGTGGATAATTCTAATTGTGGTAATCGGCGCCGGGGTGGCTTTGCATCGGGCCAAAAAAACCGACAAGGGACGGTACGCTTATGATAAAACCATCCTGGCATTGCCCGTCCTGGGTGTTTTGGCCCGCAAAATGGCAGTGGCACGCTTTACGCGCACCCTGGGCTCTTTGCTTGAAAACGGGGTCTCGATGTTAATCGCACTCGACATTGTCAAAAATATTGCCGGTAATGTGCTGCTTTCTGGGGCGGTGGGAAAAGCCGCCCAGGAAGTGGGTAAGGGACAGGCTCTGTGGGCGGCCCTGAATGAAGGTCAGGTTTTCCCGCAACTTTCCATTCAGATGATTCAGGTGGGAGAGCAAAGCGGCGAACTGGAAGGCATGCTCAATAAAATAGCCGATGTATTTGAAAAAGAGGTTGAAAACAGTGTCATGCGCCTGACCTCTTATCTGGAACCGGTCATGATCCTGGTAATGGGCTGCATTGTCGGGTTTATCGTACTGTCGATTTGTCTTCCGATATTTGAGATGAACCAGTTGATAAAATAATAGCATCGTATTTAGGCAGCATCCAAGAGAAGGGAAATGGGTTATGAGAATCATCGATAAAAGAAACAACCAGGGCTTTACGTTAATTGAATTAATGGTTGTTGTCATCATACTGGGCATCCTGGCCCTTTACGTCGGGCCTAAAATAATGGGTGAACCGGATAAGGCAAAGCGTGTCAAGGCCCAGATGGACATTGCCACGTTTGAGACGGCGTTAAAGATGTACAAACTCGACAACGGGACCTACCCGACAACCGACCAGGGGCTCCAGGCGCTGGTCGCAAAGCCCGAAACCGGTGCGATTCCCCCTAAATGGCGCGAAGGCGGTTACCTGGAAAAACGCAAAGTGCCCAAAGATCCATGGGGAAATGAATTTGTATACATTTCACCGGGTGTAAATGGAGATTTTGATCTGACCTCTTATGGCAAAGACGGCGTACCCGGCGGCGAGGGCGAGGATAATCGGGATATTAACAATTGGGAACTCGAATAGTTTTCCTTTTTAAACTGAAAAAGGAATTAAATCCGGGCAACGGACGACGTTCAGCAGCCAAGGGCCACTTGAGCGGTTTTACCCTGATGGAGCTTATGGTGGTCATGGCGTTGTTGACCATCGTGCTGGTCTTTAGCATTCCCCGCTTCCATCAAACCCTGTTTTTAGATGAGAGCAAAACCGGCTCGCGTTGGATTATCGCTAAAATCCAGTCGTTAAAAGAAGCAGCCGTTAGAAACCAGAAAAACTATACGCTGCATTTCGATCTGGATACAGACCATTACTGGGAAACCGATGATTCGATGCCTGAACAGGGCATTGAAGATGCTGCCATGCAAACCGAACCGCTTCCGGACGGTATCAAAATCGCCGATATTGAATTTCCCGTTCGCGGCAAAGTCAGCTCCGGACGGACCGACATTACCTTCTACAAAAATGGTTATTCAGACAAAGCCCTGATTCATGTGCAAGATGGGGAATCATACGTGTCATACTTAATCGAGCCATTTCTATCCGAAGTAGTGCGCTATGACACATATGCCGATTTCGATTACTAAGCTGCCGGTCTGAATGATGTCAGCTTCAGGCTGACCGATCATTTCAGCAATTATGAATGAATTACAACACCAAACATTGACAAAAACAAATGGCCGCAAGCAATTGACATCCGGTTTTACCCTGCTGGAGGTTATGGTGGCCATGGCCGTGATGGCGATTGTTCTGGTGAGCGTCTATCGCATGCATTCGCAGACCCTGACCATGAACACCGCAGCGCGCTTCTATACCCAGGCACCCTTGCTGGCCCAGAAGAAGATGGTCGAAATCACATCCACTTCTTCTGACATTTTCGCGTCTGACTCAGGGGATTTTGGTGAAGATTTCCCGGGATACAGCTGGCAGGTATCAGCGACCGACGTCTCCATCGAATTGCTCGGAGAAGTCGCCGACGATTTTAAACGTCTGGACGTTACCGTGGCCTACCTTAACAACCAGTTCTCATTTCGCTTAACTACCTATCGGCTCCAGAGGGAGTAATGGCATGAATGCGGATTGCAGCTGCAGCTTACCCGATAGAAGCCGGCAGATGGCCTGCCACGAAAACTGTCGAGCCGAAGCCGCAAACCAGCGCCTCACGGCGGGCTTTACGCTGATGGAAATACTGATCGCCATTGCAATTCTGGCCATCGTTGTGACAACGGTCCTGGCGTCGTTTAATGCCGTATTTTCAACCACAGAGGCGTTAGACGACGGTGCCAAACTATACGAAATGGGGCATACCTGTATGAAGCGCATCGTGATGGACCTTTCATCGATGCACATCAGCCAACGACCCCTGTACAAACCGCCAGAATTTGACCAGCCGCCAGATCCATATCGCCTGATTGCCAGCGCTGAGGAGATCAGTGGCACAGGATTTGCACAAAGTATTCGGTTTACCAGCCGAGCCCACCTGCCCTTCGAAAAGAGTTACGGGAAAGGGATCGTTGAAATTATATATTACTTTAAGGCCGCAAATGACGAATATTTAGAACTAAAACGAGCGGATAATCCGTATCCGTATCCTGAATTTGAGCAAAAAGGCAGCGATCCAGTTCTGTGTAAATACATTAAATCTTTGTCGTTTAGGTTTTACGACGCCGACGGCAATGAATACGATACCTGGGATTCGGATTCAGATGAATTTGGCTATGCGACTCCCACAGCAGTTGCCGTCAAGCTCGAGTTGGTTAAACGTTCCGAAACACACACCTTTGAAACAATGGTGTCACTGCCCCTGATACGGGAGCGGGCGGAATCATGAATGCTTGATATGACCCAAACAATTAATAACAACCGGGGCATTGCTCTTTTGCTGGTCATTTCCGTGACGACCATTTTGATTGCAGCGGCGCTGGAGTACAATCGTCGGGCACGCTTTACGGTTTTGTCAACGGCTGCCGCAAGGGATCGACTGACACTCTCACAGATGGCCGCCTCAGGCGTTCATGCCGCCATGGCTCTGCTCGCAAAAGACCGCGCCGAGTCGAATTTTGATTCATTACAGGAGGATTGGGCCAATCCGGACAAGATAAATGAGCTACTCAATGATCTATCATTTGACGACGGCGAACTCAGCGTTAGGATTAGCGATGAAATGGGTCGAATTCAGGTCAACGCCCTGGTTGCGTTTCCCGACAGCCGCAATTTCAACGCCTCTCAACGCCTGATGCTCGAGCGGTATTTAAATTTTTTTAAAGATGCGATGGAGGAAACACCAGAAGATAGCCAGCCACCGGCGATTATCAATTCAATAAAGGACTGGCTGGATTCCGGCGATGATGATGCGATTACCGGGCTCAGCGGTGCTGAGTCTCCATATTATCAGGATCTAAGCCCGCCCTACAACAGCCGTAACGGTCCCATGGCGGACATCCATGATTTACTCATGGTCAAAGGCATCACACCTGAAATGTTCTACGGCAACTCAGAAAAGCCCGGTTTGGCTGAAGCAATGACCGTACATGGAATGAAACCGGGGGCCGGTACTGAATTTACATTTCCCGGAAAAATAAATGTCAACACCGCCGGATTGCCGGTGCTCGTAGCGCTGATGCCGTCTGAAAACCCTGAACTGGCCGCGGCCTTGTATGAGCTGCGCCAGCAGGCCGCCACCGATAAAAACGCCCCTGACTTCTCAAACCCGACATGGTATAAGAATATTGCTGGACTCGGGGACTTAAATCTGGATACAGCACTGCTGACCGCCGCCAGCGACATTTTTCGGATTGTTTCCGAAGCCAAAGTCAACGCTTCCGTATTAACCGCCACGGCAGTGGTTGAACGCCAAAAAAATGAAAAAAGCGGCAAATGGACCTGCAAGATAATAAGCTGGGACACGCAATAGGCCGACATTCCGGCATGGCAGGCATTATTAACGTTGAGTTAACACTTATAAACTGTTAAAATAGGAGTTTAGGTTCCAATAGACTGAAGAATAGAGGCGCGATGAGCAGAAAAGTTCTCGGCATAGATATTCGAAATCAATCAATGACCGCAGTGCTCTTAAACAGTAGCCTGCGGGAATATCACGTGGCTGATTTTATTCACATCCCATACTCCGGTCCTGATGACCCGGAAAGAAGCCTGTCGGCAGCTTTAGAAACATTGAAGGAAAGAATGGACCTGACCGGAAGCGACTTTGTTGTATCGGTGCCGGCCCACCAGTTTATTTTTCGCAACATGCAGGTTCCTTTTCACAATTCAAAAAAAATTCGAATGGTTCTGCCCTTTGAGCTCGAACCCAGTCTGCCTTTTGCGGTCGAGGATCTGGCTATCGATTTTCACCTATTGAACGGTGCCCAAGGGAGTGACCAGACCGATCTGATTGCAGCGGCAATCGAAAAAAACCAGCTGACACCTTACCTCGAGGCCCTGGCGTCGGTAAATATCGACCCGGAAAAGGTAACGCTCAGCGGCCTGCCGATTGCCCAGTGTCTGGCCTATCAGGCAGATCCGCAGGAAGATTCGATTTTTATCGAAATTGACGAGACGCACGCCACCGTTTTTGTTCTGGCGGGCGGACGCATGCAGCTGATACGATCGTTTCCGCTCCCGGCGGCCGGGCCATCTAAGACCGCAATGCTTTGTGCACAAACCCAGCAAACACTGGCGGCCTTTCAGGAAACATCGGCTTTAGACTTTGAACCCATTGAAGCGATCATAAACGACACTAAAGACATCGATGGGCAAATAGCACAAGATATTTCTAAATTTTTGGAAATACCCGTCAAAATTGCCTCGATCGCTGAACAAATGAACATTGCGCTGAAAACAGATACAGCCAACGAGTGGATCCCGGGCCGTATGGAAAATGCCCTCTCACTGGCAATAATGGAAGTCGAAGGCTATCCGGTTTTAAATTTTCATAAAGGTCAGTTTGCCGCTCAAAAGTTTTTCGCCAAGCACAAAGGCGCCCTGCTAAAATCAGGTATCCTGGCTGCAGCGGTGCTGGTGTTGATGTTTTTTAACCTGATGATGAAAACTCATACGCTCAACAAAGGCATCGACGCCATCAACGATCAGATGACTCAGATATTTAAGGAGACATTTCCGGAGATAAAATCCGTAAAATATCCGTACAAGGAAATGCAGGCGAAAATGCGCGAGACCAGGGGCAATGCAGTCTTGCAGGCCGAAACCGGCCCCCATGTGCGCAGAATTGACATCATTAACAGTATCAGTGAAGAAATACCCGCCAACATTACGGTTAATCTGAACCGGCTGGTCATTCAGCCTGAAAATGTGTTAATCTCGGGCACAACCGATACCTATGAATCGGTGGATACGATTAAAAGCCGCTTGGAATCTGTTCAAGAATTTGAAAAAGTCACCATTAGCTCGGCCAACCTGGATCGCTCGGGAAAGGAAGTCCAGTTTGTGCTCAAGGTGGAGCTGTAGAGAGCGGCAACAAAAACCGATATGGAATTTATTCACAAATACCTGAATTTAAAAAAACTCAACCGTCGCGATAAATATATTGTGTATGGCGTCGGTTGCCTTCTGGGGCTTCTGGTCATCGTACAGTTCATCATCCGGCCCTTTTTTGAAAATAAACAACAGCTGGGGCGAACCCTGCAGACCCGAAAGGTGGAGCTTGAACAGATGCGAGCGCTTCAGGCGGAATACAAAGCCCTGAAAGGCAAAATGCAGCTGTCTGAGGTTCGTGCCAACAAGAGACAAAAGGGATTTACCCTTAATTCGTTTTTAGTTCAGACGGCAGGCCGGGTGGGGATCAAAGATCGCATCAGCTCCATAAAGCCGACGACAACAGCCCAGAAAAACAGCGATTTTAAAGTATCACGGGTTGAAATGAAAGTGGATGCCATCTCATTGGAACAGTTGACCGCGTTTTTGCATGGTGTCGAAACCTCCAAAAATATGGTCATGGTCAAGAAACTGTCGATATCCAAGAAAGACAAAAAAGCGGGCCTGATTAACGTGATTATGCAGGTTGAAACCATCGAAGCCTAAAGGATGAAATTATTTCAAACGCGATTTGCCTGGGCCGTTTACATCATCGGTGCCGCGCTGGTATTTTTATATGTTTTATTCCCGTCCGATCTGGTAAAACCATATCTGGCGGATATGATGCGTCAGATTCATCCGAACGTGACGATGAAAATAGGCCGATTCAAACTGGGATTTCCGCCAGCTTTAAGGCTGCATGATGTGAGCGTTTATCATTCTGGGCGGGCTATTGCCGATTTGGAAAATGTTAAATTATCGCCGCATCTCTTATCCCTGTTTATGGCGACAACCCGCATATCGATTAAGGGAAACGGATACGGCGGCACGTTCAATGGCGATGTGAACATCACCAAAAAGGCCGACGATCGCGAAATTGTCGTCGATGCTGATCTTGCCGGAATTCAGGTCAACCAGTTGGAAGCAATACGGGAATTGACGGCTCATAAGCTATCCGGCGTACTGAACGGCACAGTGACATTGACGATCCAGGTACCCCAACAGGCGCTCACGGGTGACCTAATTCTGACGGACGGAAAGATTGAATTATCACCGCCTCTGCTCTCTCAAAGGGAGTTGACTTTTGACAGCATTGAGGCCCAATTAATGTTTAACGGCCGTTCCCTGATGATTGAACACTGCGAGATGGTCGGCAACCAGCTCGATGGCGAAGTGGCCGGCTCGATTCAACTCAGTCGTCAATCGTCAAGCAACATCTTGGACTTAAAGGGCAACATAAGGCCGCGTGCGGAGTTACTCGCCCGCTTGGGCAATCAGGTCCCCAAACTGATGGAAAATAAAAATTTGCAGACCCAGGGCGTTCCTTTTAAAATCAAAGGGACCATCGATTCGCCCACATATACTTTTTATTGAGCAAACGCTTGGCTTGAGCCCTATGTTTGAAGGCTAAGTGACGCAGGCAACATTTTCGAATCCTTTGCAGCGAAAGCGCCGTAAGCGAGCAATGGGCGCCCAAAATGAAGCTGATGGTATTAACACCCAAAAAATATTTTATGATCATCAACGTGCTGCTGATAGCCGCCGGCCTGTATTTTGGTGTCAGCGCCTTTTATACGATCGGCACTGCCTGGCTGGGGGTACCTGTTGAACAGCCGCCACAGGCTGCGTCAACAATAAACCAGAAGCGCCCGGCAGAAACCCGGCCCCTCTCTGCTTATAGCGCCATTGCGCAAAGGAACCTATTCAATACCAATCCGGGCACCGAGGCGCCGGCTCAAGCCATTAATGTCGACAATTTGAAAGAGACCGATCTGAAATTAAAGCTATGGGGTACCGTCGCTGGTGGGGGGCGCCGGGCGTATGCTGTTATCGAGGATACCAAAACCAGAGAGCAGAGCCTGTATCGAACCGGGGATTCCATCCAGAATGCAACCCTAAAAATGATCTTAAGGCAAAAAGTGGTATTGAGTGTCAACGGCCAGGACGAAATTTTAGGAATGGAAGAGCCCGGCTCCGTTAAAAAAGGCGGTGCTCGCCCGCAGGTAGCCAGACAGGATACAACTCCGCCGAAAATGCCCGTATCCTCTTATCCACGGCAGCTGACACTCAAAAGCGATCAGATCGAAAGTGCGCTTGAAAATGTAGATCAGCTTATGGAACAGGCCCGCATCAGGCCCCATATCGAAGAGGGCCAGCCGGCCGGCATCTCCATTACCGGGATCAAACCCAACACGGTGTTCAGAAAAATGCGGTTGCGCAATGGCGATATTATTACCGGCGTCAATGGCGCCCCGATTGAATCGGTGGAAGATGCCATGAAGATCTTTGGAGACTTGTCATCGGCTTCAGAGATCCAGCTGG
Source organism: Desulfobacterales bacterium (assembly GCA_050122255.1). GTDB lineage: Bacteria > Desulfobacterota > Desulfobacteria > Desulfobacterales > JAHEIW01 > JAHEIW01. The sequence continues at coordinate 6,103 of JASFJF010000002.1, read as the reverse complement.
AAATAAAGCGCCGCGGCCGCACGCGGACTTTGAATTATAAAATCGAATAAATTGACGGTAAAAAAATGAACCTAAATGTCAAAAGCCATACTATGCAAATGATCGCCGCATTGGCAATCGTTGCCATCATACCCTTCTTATGGGTCGCTGCCAGTCCTGCCCAGGAAGCCAAGCTGGATGAAAAACCGAAATCAGAGCAGTTTGTCTCAATTGATTTCAACAATGTGGATATCAATGTTTTTATCAAGTTTATGAGCGAATTGACCGGCACCAATTTTGTCGTTGATCAGCGCGTCAAAGGCCGGGTAACGATTATATCGCCCTCTAAAATTTCCATCAAAGAGGCGTACCAGGTATTCCTATCGGTCCTTGAAGTTCATGGCTATGCGACGGTCCAATCCGGAGAGGTCATCAAAATTGTCCCGTCCCCCGACGCCCGCTCTAAAAGCATTGAAACCCGCCTGCGGGAAGAGGCGACCGATCCCGAGGATCGGGTTGTTACGCAATTAATACCGCTGAAATACGCCGATCCGGTTGAAATCAAGCGGCTGTTTACCCCCATGGTGTCTAAAAGCAGCGTTATCCTGTCCTATCAGCCGACTCAAATGATGATCATCACCGATGTGCTGTCCAATATCCAGCGCTTGCTCAAAATTCTGAAAAAAATCGATGTGCCCGGTATCGGTCAGCAAATTACGGTGATTCCCGTCGAGTATGCCGATGCCACCAAGATGGTCAATCTGTTGAACACGGTCTTCAAGCCCACGCGTAAGCGCACGAAAGGCGCTCAGGATATAAGCGTTACCATGGTGGCCGATGAGCGTACCAACGTCATCGTTCTGCTGGCCAACAAGGTCGACACCCTGCGCATCAAACAGCTAATCGCCATGATTGACAAGGAAACCCCCCGCGGTAAGGGCAAAATCCACGTGTATTATTGTGAACATGCCAACGCTGAAGACCTGGCCAAAGTGCTGCAGGAGGTGCCCACACAGCAGACCGGAGGCGCTACAGGTAAAGGCAAAGCGCCCGCCCCGCTGGTTGCCGGCAAAGTCAGGATATCAGCCGACAAATCAACCAACAGCCTGATCATCCAGGCGGACCAGGAAGATTACCTTGTTCTGGAAGAGGTCATCCAAAAACTGGATATCCCGCGTTCGATGGTCTTTATCGAATCGCTGATCATGGAAGTCGACATGGACACCAGCCTGGATATCGGCATCGACTGGCAGGCGTTTGGGGAGGTGAGAGATGCGAACGTCGGCGCCACTTTTAGTGATAGCATCCAGCCTGGTTTCGATTCGGGCACCGGGCTTCCGATCAATCCGTTTACCGGCGGCTTTGCAGTTGGTTTGATCAGCGGCACCACTGAAATTGCCGGGATTACCGTCTCCAACATCTCGGCGATCATCCGGGCCGTTAAAACCGACGATGAATTCCGCATTTTATCCACACCCCAGATATTGACCACCGACAATGAAGAAGCCCAAATTTTCGTGGGTGAAAATAGACCCTATCAGACCCGGTCCACTACCGATCCTTCGGGCGGGACATTTGATTCCTTTGAATACCGCGACGTGGGAAAAGTCTTAAAAATCACGCCCAGTGTGACCGAAGGCCGCTTAGTGCGCATGAAAATTTCCCTGGAGGTAAAAGTTGTCGATCTGGCCTCAACCTTAACCACTGCATCTACCCTTCCGGTCACTCAGAAGCGCACGGTCGATACGACCGTTATCGTCAAAGACGATCAGACAGTGGTCATCGGCGGTTTGATCGATGACGCCAGCACGCGCAATGATACCAAAGTCCCGGTCCTGGGTGACGTTCCGCTACTGGGCTGGCTGTTTCGCAAACGAACCGAGACCAACGAAAAAACCAATCTGTATATTTTCCTGACACCACGGGTCATTAAAAGCCCGCTGGAGGCCCAGGAAATATATAAAAATAAACAGGGACAATTCGGCACCGTCGAAGAAGGCGGCATAAAGCTTTATGAGGAAAAGGTGCCGGAACCCAAAGAAATTGAATAAGGCTATGATCGCCCGTTTAACCGATATACTCAAAGACAAATTCGGCCTCGATGAAGAGCACCTGGTTGAAGCCCAGCGCTTGCATACCGAATCCGGGGAACATATTGGTCAGATTTTAATCGATCAGAAAAATTTATCTGAAGACCAGTTGCTCGAGGCGCTCAGCATTCAATACGGCATGCCCTTTTGGTCCCGGCTGCCTTTTGAGAGCACCGAATCGGATTTCACCGATAAAGTCTCTATCCAGTTTTTAAAAAAATATCATCTGGTACCGCTGGAATACACCGCGGCTATCTCCGCTAAAGATTGCGGCTTGAAACCTTTTGATGATTCTCAAAACGCGGCAACTCAATTCCAGCCGGGCTGCGTCATTGCCATCAATGACCCGCTCAATTTTCAGCCCCTGGATGACCTCGTTAAAACCATCGGTATCACCGATTATCAAGTGGTCCTGTCCACCCGCGAAGCCATTGTGTCGGCAATCAACCTGCAATATGATTTGCGCCGCGATTCCGCCGAGCAACTGGTGCAGGACATGCAGGAAAACGGCAGTAATATCATCAGCGAAATTGAAGAAACAGCTGATTTGCTGGATGACACCAGCGATGCACCGATCATTAAGCTGGTCAATCACATCATCTCGCAATCCATCAAAGCACGGGCCAGCGATATTCATTTTGAGCCTTACCAGAACAGTTTTACGGTTCGCTACCGGGTCGATGGGATTCTGTACGATCTGTTGACGCCGCCCAAATGGATTCAACCGGCTTTAATCTCACGGGTTAAAGTGATGGCCAAAATGAACATCGCTGAAAAGCGATTGCCCCAGGACGGGCGTTTTGAAGTCAAAATTGGCGATCAGGATATCGACGTGCGGGTGTCCACCATTCCGACCGCTTTCGGTGAACGGCTGGTTTTGCGGCTGCTCAACAAATCAGGCTCCTTGCTCGAGCTGAAGGATCTGGGTCTTGAACCGGGCCGACTGAAATTATTGAAGCGACTGGTATCGAGCCCCAATGGCATTATCCTGAACACCGGCCCCACCGGTAGCGGCAAAACCACAACGCTATATGCGATTTTATCATCTATCAACGAGCCCAACATCAATATCATCACCATCGAAGATCCCATTGAATATCAGATCAAGGGTATCAGCCAGATACAGGTCAACCCCAAAATCGAGCTGACATTTGCCCGCGGCCTAAGATCAATCGTGCGTCAGGACCCGGACGTCATTTTGGTCGGAGAAATCCGCGATAAAGAAACCGCCGAAATCGCAGTTCAATCCGCCCTGACCGGGCACCTGGTGTTTTCGACCCTGCACACCAACGATTCTGCCAGTGCCATCACCCGACTGGTGGACATGGGGGTCGAGCCCTTTTTAATTTCATCGTCTATCCTGGCTGTGGTCGCCCAGCGACTGGTGCGGGTGCTCTGCGAAGACTGTCGCCGCGTCTATGAGCCCAATCCGATTTATTTGAAAAGCATCGGTTTTTCACCGGAGCTTTTCAGCGAACACACGGTTTACAAGGCACTGGGGTGTGAAAATTGTTTTAATACCGGTTACAGGGGGCGGCTGGGCATTTTTGAGATCATGGTTTTAACCGAGTGGTTAAAGAGCCTGATTCTTAAAACCTTTGATTCCAACCGCATTAAAAGTGAAGCCGTACGGCAAAAAATGAGAACGCTGCGCCAGGACGGCATGGCCAAGGTTTTGAAGGGATTGACCACGGTTGAGGAGGTTCTCCGCGTCACGCAGAAATAATCCATGGCCTCGGGCAGCTAGCTGCCTTCTGTCCTCTGACCTCTGTCTTTTTCTATTTTAGATTCCTGACCGGCAGCGCTCGGTAGCCGCGCTTGTGGGCCTTGCGAACCGTGTAGTGATAGACATTGTCAAAATTGAAAATCCGCGCCGTCGGTGCGATGGGGTCGGTTTCGGACGTCCACACCCAGCCGCAACTGAGTCTGATCTCGGGCACCGTTTTTACCCACTGGCCGCAATCGGTTTCATATCCTTTGGAACTCTTATCCTCAACCAGCAGGCTTTGCAGCTCAGCCAGGGTCGGCATTCGCCAGTTGTCGTATCGCTTCGGAATGGTATCGGGAAAGGTAAATTCCACCCATTTGTCGGCCTGTATCCAGTTGATATCACCCTGATTGTCCGTTTTCGACCACATCAGATTCTGCTTTCGGTCGGTAACGGTTCCGTCGCCATTATCGATAAACCGCTCACCGGCCACAACCGGAGCCCCGCCGGTCAAGATCCCGGCGATCAGGATAACGAGCGTGGTAGTAAGATACCTGAACATCTTGCCTCCTTCCTGGGTGACGGCCCCCAATTACGATAAATGGATTTGTTTCCTCAGACGTTCGGCAACGTGTTCATCCCGATAAGATAGTATTGGAATCGGGGAGCGGCGGAAAACTTTTTCGGCAACAGATCCGACCAGGGCATATTCGAGATCCGAGCGGCTCTTGATGCCCATGATAATTAAATCGACATCTTCTTTTAACGCAATTTTCAATATTTCCTCGCTGGGATTGCCGACATTTATGACCATGCGGATCTTTTCAGGGGGCTGACCGATCTTTTTTAAAATCTTGTCAAATTCCTGCTGTCGCTCGGCTTTGATGCCGGCCACGTAGTTATCGCCGTCGACCTCATAGCCCATATCCGCGATGGTCGCCACGGCATCGACGTCGCGCGCATTGATGATACTGGTGCAGATCAGATCGGCACCCATACCATCGGCAATATCGGTCGCGTACGTCAGCAGGCCCTCGGTGTAACGATTCATTCCAACCGCCACCATAATCTTTTTTTCAGCACCCATAATCATTTCCTTTCATGCTGCAACCGGTTCGGCAACAGTTTTCGGTATTCGCGGCCGCTGCAACAAATACAACACGCCGTATACCGCCAAACCGATCAGATAGGTCCAGTAGCGCTGGTCATGCGGGAGGCCAATCCAGCTGGCAATTAAATCCGGACGCATCAAATTTAAGGTGACGAATAAAAACAGCGGTATTTCATAGATTCGATTCCTGGCCACAAACCATCCCTGGGTTGCCGATGCAAAAGCGAAGTTGCCGACACAGGCCATGACAAAGATCAGCAGCCCCTGGGGCCAGCTGTTGATATTGTGCAGGATCAGATCGGAATTAAAAATGAACATGAACGGCAGGATGGCGGTCCGAATATCGTACATGAATCCCTGCAGACCGGTTGGAATCGGCGGCGACTTGGCGATGGCGGCGGCCGCATAGGCCGCCAAACCCACCGGGGGCGTATCATCGGCCAGGATACCGAAATAAAAGCAGAACAGGTGTGCTGCCATCAGGGGTACGATAAACCCCTGCATGCCGCCGATGGTAACGATTGCCGGGGCGGTCAGCGACGCCATAACAATGTAAGTGGCGGTGGTGGGCAAGCCCATCCCGATGATCAGACTGGCCACAGCGGTAATCACCAGCATCAGGAAAATGTTGCCGCCTGAAAGCGTATCGATGATCTGGGTGATCAACTGGCCCAGACCCAGGGCCACCACGCCCACAATAATGCCAGCGGCGGCGGTTGCCAGCGCTACCGACACCATGTTGCGCGCGCCGGACGCCAGGGCCGAAAAAAGGTCGACCACACTTTGTTTGAAGGCCGGTCCCAGCGGTTCTTTGGCGATGTAGGCTTTGACCGGATTCTGCAGGAACATCACGATGGCCATCACCCAGATGGCGTTAAAGGCTGCCAGCTCCGGAGAGTGACGCACGACAATCAGCTCGTAGAGCAGGAAAACAAGCGGTATGAGGAAATGCGCGCCACTCAATAAGGTTTTAAAAAAAGGCGGCAGCTCGGCGCGCGTCATGCCCCTGAGCCCCAGCTTGGAGGCCTCGATATGGGTAATGAAAAACAAGGCGGCATAAGAGGCAAAGGCAGGGACCGCCGCCGCTTTGATCACATCGATGTAGGCGACATTGACGTATTCGGCGATGATAAAGGCCGCCGCCCCCATAATCGGCGGCGCCAGCTGGCCGTCGGTGCTGGCCGCCACCTCGACGGCGGCGGCTTTGGTGCCCGG
>JASFJF010000001.1:0-40170 GCA_050122255.1 Desulfobacterales bacterium | reverse complement strand
TGGCCGTCAGGGCCTGGTTAGCGCCAGGCTCAAAGAAGGCCTCAACAGGTTGGACAGTGGTCGCAAATATATCATCAGTGCCGGCAGCGTCGGACAGCCCCGGGACGGAAACAACAAAGCCAAGTATCTGATCTGGGACTCAGTCGCAGAAACGGTTGACGTCAAGTTTGTGGACTATGACATCGCGGCGGTAGTTGAAAAAATGAAGGCGGCCGGTCTGCCGCAAAAACTTGCACAACGACTCTGGTAAGATCTCATCTTTATAAAATAATGGCCTAAAGCCGATTTTAGGTGGCTTTCCCCAGCGCCATCCCAATATCCAGCGCCTGCCGATTCATTTCTAAAAAATCTGGTGGAATCCGATTTTCCAGCGCTTTCATAATGGATTCGGGATCGATCAATTCGGTGATGGCAATGACGGCCCCGAGCATGCAAATATTGAAAACAATCGGTTTGCCGATTTTGTCAATGACAGAATCATACATGGCAATTTCTTTCTGCTGGGCATCAACTTTTTTTTCGGTTTGGACGTAGCGCGTATCGCTGATCAACAGACCTCCCGGCCGAATAATCGAATAAAATTTATTGTAGGCTTCCTGAGTCAGGCAGACGAGCACATTGGGTTGAATGACTTTTGGATAGTGGATGACCGTGTCGGAGATAATGATATCGGAACGGGTTGCCCCCCCGCGGGCCTCGGCCCCATAGGATTGAGATTGGACGGCATTTAGCCCGTTGTAAATCACGGCTGCTTCGGCCAGAATGATGGCTGCCGTGATGACCCCCTGCCCGCCCGAGCCTGAAAATACCATTCTGCATCTTTCCATGATTAGCGACCTTTCATTGTCTTTTGCACCAGCTGCTCATATTGGTTGCAATATTCCGGCTTCTCTTGCTGGACAAAAATTCCGCGTTCGATCAGATTCGGGTTTTCTTTTTTGGCTTTTGAGCCGATCGGGGTCGTGTTTTTCCTGTAGTAGTCAATCATATCGACGGCATCACCGGCCTTGTTTTTACGGCCGAAATAAGTGGGGCACTGCGAGAAAATTTCGACCACTGAAAAGCCCTCGTGCAAAATGGCCTGCCGTATTATATCGGTCATCTGTTTGATGTGATAGGTTGTGGTCCGCGCCACAAATGTGGCACCGGCTGCTTTGGACAGCTCCACAACGTCGAAGGCGGGGTCAATGGTCAAATAAGGTGCCGTCGTTGCGTTGACATTTTCACCCGAAAGCGGGGAAAACTGGCCGCCCGTCATACCATAGATCCGGTTGTTCATGACAATGGCAGTAATGTCGATGTTGCGGCGCGCCGCATGAATAAAATGATTGCCCCCGATGGCCAGGGCATCACCATCACCCATGGGCACAATTAAATTGAGTTCCGGGCGAGCCATTTTAACGCCAGTTGCAAAAGCCAGCGCCCGACCATGAATCGTATGCAGGGTGTGAAAGTCCACATAACCGGTGATGCGCGACGAACAGCCGATACCCGAGACCATGACGATCTCGTTGCGACTGAGTCCCATTTTTTCAATGGCTTGCAGCAGGCCGTTTAAAACCATGCCATGGCCGCAACCCGGACACCAGAGATGTGGAAAAAATCGTTCTCGCAAATATGCCTTTAGCGCCATCGCCTTATACCCCCTTACCCTGGATCAACCGCAGGATATTCATAATATCAGACGGCATAATAAAAACACCGTCAATGCGATTGGCTAGAAACACCTTATCGGGTTCATCCATTGCCAGTTTCACAGATTGAAGAACCTGCCCCATGTTCTGCTCAACCACGATCACTGATTGGGCCGCAGCGCATTTTTCGCGGACGATTTCAAAAGGAAACGGCCAGAGGGTTTGCAATTCCAGCAGGCCCAGCCGTTCGCCCCGCGATCTTCTTTTTTCGACGACATGGCGGGCCGAACGGGCCGACGAGCCGTAAGACAATAGCAGGTGCTTGGCATCCTCGATATAATACTCCTTGTAGCGCGCAAGTTGATTCACCCGATTTTCAATTTTATCGACCAGATGCCGCAGCAAACCATGCACGGCTCTGGAATCGCTGGACGGAAATCCCCACATATCGTGAAAAAGCCCGGTCACGTTGAATCGATGAACGCCACCAAAATCGGACATCGGCAAACGGCCATCTTCACGCGGCAGATAGGGATGATAGTCGACGCCTTCTTTGACGCCGGTTTTCAGCCGCTCGACAAGAGCCATTTCACCGGATTGCGGAATGACGAGTCGCTCCCGCATATGGGCAACCACCTCGTCGAGCAGCAAAATAACCGGCGTGCGGTAAATCTCGGCCAGATTAAACGCCTCGACGGTCAGCGCAAATATATCCTGGTGGTTGGAAGCCGTAAGCGCAATGATGGCATGGTCGCCGTGAGTTCCCCAGCGGGCTTGATTCACATCACCCTGGCTGCCGTGGGTTGGCAGCCCGGTGGACGGTCCACCACGCTGCACGTTGACAATCACACACGGAATTTCAGCCATGATGGCATATCCCAGAGCTTCCTGCATAAGCGAAAAACCAGGCCCACTGGTGGCGGTCATCACCTTGCAACCGGTCAGAGAAGCACCGATGATGGCACACAGCGATGAAATTTCATCTTCCATCTGCATAAACTTGGCGCCAATTTGTGGCAGTCGTGAGGCCAAAAATTCAGTGATTTCCGAAGAGGGCGTAATCGGATAGCCGGCATAAAAATTGAGCCCGGCATACACGGCCGCTTCCGCACAGGCTTCGTTGCCTTGGACAAATTTTATGTTTTCACTCATATCAAACGCCTATTCTTTAGTTTCGATCTCGATGGCCAGATCCGGGCAGCGAAGCTCACAAAGCTTGCAGCAAATGCAGTCCTGCGGTCGCAACGCCGAGACCTTTTCATGATCGTCTAATTCCAGGACCTTTTTCGGACAAAGCGCAACACATATACCGCATCCCTTGCACCAATCCGAATTGATATGATGTTTTTCTAATTTTGGCTTGGCCATTTAAATGGACTCACTATTCATCGAAAGGGTTTGAAAAACGTGTAAATTGGCTCATGAGAACCTATCTCAAAAATAGTGGATCACGCTTTCCGATTGGCCAGTTGTGCCGGCCGAAGGTCCTCGTGAAACGGGATTAGCCCGTTGAGCCCGAAAAAGCGAAAGACCGGCCTAATTTCATTTTTTAACCGGTGAACGGGCAAACGGGCAACTGGCTCAACCAATGGGCGTTAGACGCATTTTTGAGATAGGTTCTAGTAATTATAGAGGTGAATGTCAATGATTTTGTCGCAACCAGTGCACGCTGTTGGAGCGACAGTTGGGACAAATACGCTCCCAATCCACTTTGAAGCGACCGTCCCATCGGTGACCGCAGCGGTGGCAATGAAATTGTGCGGCGCTGTTTTCGTCAGCCGGTTTGGGATTCCGGGGACGGGGCACCCGAACCTTTGACAGCTCAGAACGGGTCAACTCTATTTCCTCGGGTGTTACCGACTGGCGCTTTTTCTCAGCGTCCAGCATGATGGTCTGCCAGCGGCCACCTTCAGCGGCCGAACACCATTCCAACATCAGCCGCTCAGGTCGGATACCCGTTTTTATCAATTTATCCCACAAGCCGTCAATGCGACGAACTGTGCTTCGATTAGCATCCATGTAATGACAGTCAACGTAGTGACAGCCAGAAACCAGCACAACGGGCGCGCCCTTTTGAAATGCATACCACACAAATTCAGGATGCACCCGCCCCGAGCACATCGTGCGGATAATAAGGGCGTGCGGCGGGTAAGCCATACGGCTCAGTCCGGCTGTGTCAGCGCCAGCATAGGAACACCAATTACAGGCAAAGGTTACGATTTTTTCCAGACTGTTTTCTACTAGAATAGCGTCAATTTGGGCATAGATCGCCTGGTCTGAAAAATGGCGCATTTCAATGGCCCCGAATTTGCACTCAGCTGCACAGGTCCCGCATCCGGCACAGGCCGCACTGATGATCTGAGGCACCCGCTTCTTTTCCCAGGTTATGGCACCAAAAGGACAGACTTGCGCGCATTGACCGCAGCGGGTGCAAGGCTCTTCATATACAACCGCGGTAATCGCCTCAATGGCAAAGTGGTTCTTTTGCAATAAAATGGTGGCCCGTGCGCTGGCGGCGCTGGCCTGGGTGACACTTTCACGGACATCTTTGGGGCTTTCAGCCGCGCCGGCTATAAAAACCCCCTTTGTGGGCGTATCCACCGGCCTCAGCTTGGCATGGGCTTCTTTTAAAAATCCGCCGGGAGATTTTGACAGGCTGACCATCTGACGCACAAACTCTGTATCAACGGCCGGCACAGCACCAACAGCCAGCACCAGCATTTCAAATTCTAATGTTTCGAGGCGCTTTTCCGTTGTATTTTCAACGGTCACCCACAAATTTTTGCTGTGCGGGTCTTCCCGAACTTCACCGGGCAATCCGCGTAAATATCGAACCCCATGACCGCGGGTGCGCATCAAAAGCTCCTCAAACCCTTTGCCATAAGCGCGAATATCGGTATAAAAAATCGTAATATCCGTATCCGGGTAGTTATCGACCAGGTATTGGGCGCCTTTGATGCTGTTCATACAGCAAATGTTGGAACAATAAGGGTTGCCGCGGCTGGGGTCTTGAGTTCGAGAGCCGACGCATTGAATATAGCCGATACGCAAAGGTCGCTTCTTGTCGCTGGGACGGCCCAGATTTCCGGCCAGTGCGCCTCCGGTAGAGATCAGCCGTTCAAATTCAAGGCTGGTGACAACATTGACAAAACGCGTATACCCGTATTCGTCCAGCGCGGTCGGATCGTATACGTCCATGCCGGTGGCAACAATGATAGCGCCGATATCAATATCGACAAGCTCGTCTTCCTGATCAAAATCGATACAATTTTTCTCACAGGATTCAATGCACTTGCCACAGGCGATCGGGTTGCGACCCAAACAATCTTCGGCTGAAACCACATAAGCCGAAGGCACGGCCTGGGGAAATGGGATATAAATCGCCCGGCGGCTGCTGAGTCCCATTTGAAATTCGTCGGGCACAACCACCGGACAGACCGCCACACAATCCCCACAGGTCGTGCATTGGTCCTCATCGACATAGCGGGGCTTTTTTCGAATGCGCGCTTTAAAGTTGCCCACATATCCGCTGACATCTTCTATAACAGCGTTGGTCATGAGCTCTATTCGGGGATGCCGACCGACATCCATCATCTTGGGCCCGAGGATTCAGATGCTGCACTCAATGTCTGGATAGACTTTGTCGAGCTGGGCCATAATGCCGCCAATGGAAGGCTTTTTTTCTACCAAATAAACCGGATGCCCGGCATCTGCCAGATCCAGGGCTGACTGCATGCCGGCCACTCCGCCACCAATCACCAGGGCCGCATCCGTGACCGGAATGTGCTCCTCATCCTGCGGGTAGAGCCATTTGGCGCGGGCAACGGCAACCCGAACGATACCCAGCGCTTTTTGGGTGGCTGCTTCACGATCCTGCGTCACCCAGGAACAGTGTTCGCGAATATTCGCCATTTCCAGCAGATAGGGGTTTAACCCGGCTGCCTGGATGCAATGCCGAAAAATAGGTTCGTAAGAAGCCGGAGAACAGGATGCGACCACCACACGGTTGAGCTTGTGATCGAAAATGGTTTGTTGAATTTCTTGCTGGCCCGGATCGGAACACGTGTATTTGTTCCGGACCGCCACGACCACATGCGGCAATGCCTCGGCGAACCGCTGGACCTCATCGACACTGATAACTCCGGCAATATTGGAGCCGCAATCACATACAAAAACGCCTATCCGCAATTCTTCTTTGGTCAAATTCAGCCTCCTTTGCGCAATCAGAACGTTTTCCGTTTTGGATTAAATTCCGGTTCATTATCCTTTTGAAGCGGCCCGGAAAGAGGGTATTGCTCAATTCCTGCCAAACGGCCGGATCAACCTTTTTCCCGCTGCCAGGTCTGATATTGGTGTTCGTGCGCAATTTCTTTATCCTTCCAGAACTGCCGCTCCCGGGCTGCTTGCTCGATGGCCTCCTGAAACGCATTTTTAAATTCCTCGGAATCAAACTGGGCCTTGCTGAAAAAATCAAAAGCCTGATACTGCTTGAACGCTTTGCGTTGCGTTTCCATGGTACCGTAGCCGGTGACCATGATCACGCGGGTAAACGGAAGTCGTTCGCGGATTTCGGCCAGCAAATGAATACCGTCCTCGTTGCTTTCATCCACGTCCACTAAACGAATATCTAAAACAGAGAGATCCAGATCATTGTTTTCATTTATAAATGCAAGGGCTTCTTCTTTGGTCGCTGCGGCCTGGACCAAATGCCCTTCGCGTTCCAGCAGCCCGCTGAGCAGTCCTCGCCAATCGGCATAATCATCTACAATTAGGACTTTTCCGCGCATTTTTGGCTCCTCATATGGTTGATCGGATAAGGTTCAGCCTTCCGCTCGTTAGGTTTCAGGTGTCGGGTGTCAGCGCACTACATGCCTCAACAAAATCTGAAATTTCTCTGAGACTGTACCCGATTCACCGGCTTAAAAGCAGCTGTGGACCCACTGGGCCAGAGGACTGAACCTATCTACCCTAAAAATATCCGACACACTTGAACACCTAACCGAATTTAGGCATAGACTTGCTCCACATCATTGGCAGCCGGTAACCGGATGATAAACGTAGCGCCATGATCCGGCTGGCTGCGGCAGTCAATGGTTCCACCCTGGCGTTCGATAAAAGTTCGCATCCACCACAACCCAAATCCAAGCCCGTCATCACTGGGTTGAAATAAATTCCATAAATGCTCCAAATGATGGGAAGACATCCCTTTGCCCGTATCACTGATGTTTACCCGGATCCAGGGAAGACCATCAATTTTTTCCGATCGGCTGCTGATCTCAAGCCGTCTGGTCTTGCAACGCTCCATGGCATTGCAAGCATTGATAATGAGTTCAAGGAATATGTCCAGCAGAAGCAAACTGCCACTCACCCGGGGCAGCTGGTTATCATAGTCACAAACGACCTCAACATCATCGGCTATATCGGCAGAGTCTAACGCTTCATTGAGTAATTGGTTGACGTCAAATCGAGTGGCTGGACCGGATTCCTTAAACGGTCTGAATAATGCTTCGCTGAGCTTAAGAATAAACTGCGCATTTCGATTGATACGCTCCAGATTAGACTGGGCCCAACGGCGGTCTGCATCCGATAGGTTCATTTTCGCTACCATTCGTAACACTTCACTGGCGCTAACCGGCACTACCCCTAAGAGGTTATTAATTCGATGCGCCAGGGCAGTCGCTGCCTGGCCCATGACGGCCCACTTTTCGGCAGCCAGACGCCGTTCTTGCTCCGCCTTGAGTTTTTGAAGCTGAGTGGCGTTTTGGATGGCAATGACCGCCTCCTGGGCCAATGCTTCCAGAAGTTCAACATCCTGCTGATCAAAGGCAACCGGGCGCGAGCTTTCTAAAAGCAAAACCCCGATGAATTTTCCTTTTGGGTGCTGTTTGTCCGAGCTGTACAACAAGGGTACCGAAATGCTGGAACGCATATCTTCAAAAAGTACGACGTTTAAAGGATCCTTGCGAACGTCAGGGCAAAGATAAGGCCGTTGCTTTTCGGCCACCCAGCGGGCAATCCCCTGCCCGATGCGCGGGGTATACGCCATTTTTTCTTTTGTCCACCCTTTTCCGTAGTGCGCCTTGAGGACAAGATTACCGGTCTCTGGTTCCAGATGTCGCAACGAGCCGTGCTCGGCATTGACCAGCTCAGCGGCTTTTTCAAGGATGAGGTTCAGGACGCGATCCAATTCAAGGCTCGATGTCAGCGCAACATCAATGGTGTGTAAAGTGCGAAATTGAGCGGTCATGCGGGCCAGTCGCTCGTTTTGCTGGGCAACCGATGCTGTCAGGTCTGCCAGAGATTGGATCAGGGCCATATCTCGCTCACTGAAGGTTCGTCCGGGCTTATTATCGAAAACAATCAGCAGCCCGCGAACGGCTTCCTGCCAGACCAGTGGCGCCGCCATCAAAACAGATTGATCCGGAAGCGTTTTAATGACCGCCTGACCGGAGTTGATCATTTCTTTTAGAAGCACGTCATCCCAGGGTTCTTTGGGCAGGTTCTGAGTGGCCAGCAAGATCCTGTGGCCGCCCGCCGGATCAAACAGGTAAAAACCGCTGCCTTGCGCACGGCATTGAAACGTCGCCTGTCGGACAACGCTTTGGAGCAGATTCGGATCCAGTATGTCGGTTGTGGCGATATTTGGTTGCATCATATTGAAAGCACTTTTTGCTTTATCCAAAACACACTCGCAAGCCGGATCTTTTTGGCCGCCGGCGATCAGAGATGATTCGCGATTAATGTCGTTAGATCTTGAATCTCGAGGTTGAGTTTATCCTCCAGCTGTTGATCCTGCTGGGCACAACGAAAATGAATCTGGCATTTAACGCAGGCCGTAATCATTCGGCTGACACCTGTTTGAGACGCTTCCTGCAACCGCTCAGTTTGAATATTCTTGCTGACCTGTCCACAGGACGTCCACCCGGTGGTGCCGCAACACAGGCTGGCACTGCGGACCCGTTCCATTTCCCGTAAATCCAATCCCATAGCTGCCATTAACGATCGCGGCTCATCGTAGATATTAAGATAGCGGCCCAAACGGCAGGGATCATGGTAGGTGACGCGCTGCTCGTATTTGGCCTGCAGCACGAGATTCCCATCGCCAACGGCCTGCGCCAAATACTGAGCCAGGTGAAATACCGCCATGCCATGGTCTGCGACCCGTTTGGGGTATTCGCGAGTCAGCATAAAGGCACATTCCGGACAGGTGGTGACAATGGTTTTCGCACCGGTAGCGCTGAGGGCCTCAAGGTTGCGTTCGGCCAATGCCTGAAATGTCTGCATATCGCCTTCCCATAGCTGATCATGACCGCAGCATCGCTCGTCGGCCATGACCTGGGGCGTGACCTCCAGGTGGTTCAAGATTTTCAGCGCTGCCCTGGCAATGTCGATGCCCTCTATATCCAAATGCTTAAAGAAGGCATCATAGTAGGGTAAACAACCCGTAAAATACACGATCTCAGAATTATCAGATACCTGAAGCTCCGGTGTAATCCAGTCCAGGCGATTTTGGGCCAGGCCCGGTTCGGTCATCATTTTACCCCAATTTTGAATTGCCGCTCCATGGGTGCATTCACCGGTGTGCCCGCAACTCGTGGCCAGGGTTCTGGCCTGCTGCATGAAATCAGAAAAATGGACATCCGATGGACACAATAGACTACAGCGCTGGCAGGTCAGGCAGGACCAAAATAATGGATCCTGCATGACCTTCTCGGGCTGGCCATCGACGGCCTTCTCCACCAGCAGCCGGGGGCTACTGTAGGAACGGGTCTCCCAACGGGTGATCGGGCATACCGCACTGCACTTGCCACATTCCTGGCAATACCATGCTCGACAGTGTTGGATAATGTCTTTCATGTTACCCATGCTTTTGTCGGCCTCCATTCAGACCATCCACAAAGAGTTGTATTTTTGATACTCCGGAATCTGCATCGCCAGCCGCAATGCGATCCATGACAAGACATCTATCTGAATATCCCAATAGCTGCATTAACCGGCGGGTCAAATCAAATGTTTCTCGGACACGCTGGTTGCCAAATGAATAATGGCATTCATCCGGTGCGCACCCCAGTAGCAAAATCCCGTCAGCATTCAAATGAAAGGCGTTAAGAAGGATCCCCGGGCTCAAGCGGCCCAGGCACATGACCTTTAAGGGATAAAGCCATGATGGATAGGACGCATGCCGGCGGCCCGCGGATTCAAGCCCCCGGTAGGCATTCCAGTTACATGTAAAAACCACCGCTTTGGGCCTTGCATTTATGTCGTCTGCCTTCAGGACAGCTGCCAACATGGCCTGCAGCTGTTCATCTGTAGCATAGCCCGCTGTTATGGCACCGGAAGGACATCGCGCAGCACAACTGGCACATCCCGAACAGATCATCGGATCAATCCAGCAGTGGCGCTGTGGATCTTCACCAACCAGTTGCGGCGCACTCAATTGACAAATATCGATACACGTTTTGCAGGCCCGACAGCGATGCGGATCGACCGAGGCCGCTACGGGTTTGGTCTGTTCGGTCAGTTGATGCAGCCAACCACTCACCTTGACAGCAGCAGCCGCCCCGCTCGATCGGCCATTTAGCGGGTCACAGAAAAAAACGCCCGGCAGCAGGGTTTCAACATCCGGTGGCATCGGCATGATTCGCTCGACTTGGCCAGAGGCCGCAAATGCATTGCACAACAGCTGCGCCTCGACCGCGTCCTGCGGTGCCAGTACGACGGCAGTTGCCTTCTGGACAGTCAACGGATTCGAAACCGCATATTGCCCATCGACGCGCCTGATTTGATGGGGCAACTGCTCAACAACCCGGGTGACAATCTGTCGATCATCGAGTAAATCCTGACACATCCTTGCTGCCGAGCCGTTACCCACAACCAGCACGGACCGTTCCGCCTCCGTCCATGGGGCCTGTGGGGGGGACGCCATCTTCAACTTGACGGCAGCGGCCGCAATTAACCGATCTGCCTTTGCGGTCGCGGCCGCCGGATCGTCAGCATGTACCCAGGCGCACTGCTCGCGGATATTTACAAATTCCCAGATCAGATTGGACCAATTCCCAGCTGACAGATGATCTGTTTTACAGCGTGAGCCGTTGAGGCCAGCTGTGAACAGCCCCAGGTTAGCTTTACAGCGAACCCGCTGCTGTGTGCAGCTTGAGCAAACCTGATCCAGCGAACAACAGCTGCAGGCAGCCAAAAGCACCCGGTTCAGACCGTGGTTCAACACCGCATTGTCAATATGTTCAGCCGCTTCGGGCAGGCAGGCCTGGGGAATTACATCAGCATGGATAACACCGGGCAGATCGGTTGATTGCTGGCGCAGCGCATCCGTATCGACGACGCGAGCAATGTGATCGCCACACTGGCAAAGGAACACACCCGTGCGCGCAGGGCCCTCCAGATACGCTCCCATCCCGGTGGATGGAGCCGTAAAATACCATTCGACCCTTGTGTGACGCATGGCGCGGGCGGCCGCAACAGAACCCGCAAACGTCTCCCGGGGCGATATCCGATAAAGGCCAGGTCCGGCTTGCAACTTGAATTGCGCGAATGTTGTCAGACCATCGGCCAATATAATGGCACCCATTTCGAAATCGACAACTTTTTCACGCTCAGCATGGTTGACGGCACCGGCCTTGCAAGCCTCGACACAGGCCATACATTCACTGCAGGGACCGCACGCTAGACAGCGTTGGGCTTCGGCGATGGCCTGTTCTTCTGAAAAACCCAGCTCCACCTCGGAAAAACTGCATAAACTTTTCTCCTTTGATAGAACCGGCATGGATATCCGAGGTTTGGGCATCCGTTCCACTTCTGTCAGGGGCCGCTCAGAGATTGACAGCTGAACCCTTTGTTGCAAGTGGCCCCTGAACGGATGGCCATTGATATGATCTTCGGCCTTGACAGCATCGGGCCGTTGGCTTACCCGATTCCCTTTTGAATCGAGCCGGTTAAGATACCGATCGATACTTTCCGCAGCCCGTTTCCCGCTGGCGATGGCCTCTATGACGGTTTTGGGGCCGTAAAGCGCATCTCCGCCTGCAAATACCCACGGTATGTTCGTTTGCAACGTATGCGGGTCGGCCCGGATGCCGCCCTGGGGTGGCCGCATCGTGTTCCCGGGTTTTAAAAAGTCCATATCAGCGCATTGGCCGATGGCAATCATGACAGCTTCCGCTTCCAGGGTACTGAGTTCATTTTCATCGTACTGGGGATTGAAATTGCACTGATCATCGAAAACGCAGGTGCAACGCTTGAATTCAATTCCTGTAAATTGGTTGTTTTTGCTCAGGAATCGATTCGGCCCAAAACAATTCACAATTTCCACACCGGCCGCCAGGGCCTCCTTCATTTCTTCATCGCGCGCCGGCATTTCTTCGCGGGTTTCAAGACAAACGATGGTAACCGATCTTGATCCCAGTCGTCTGGCGGTCAGCGCTACATCGATGGCCACATTACCCCCGCCAACAACGATAAGCTTTTCGGCTGGTGACACCTTTTTCCCGAGCGCAACATCATGCAGAAAAGAGACTCCGTCAAAGACACCGGATAGGTTTTCGCCAACGATGCCAAGTCTACGGCTGCCGTGTAAACCGGTCGCCAGAAAAAGGGCTGAATATCCATCCGATCTGAGTGTCTTTAGATTGAGGTCTTTTCCAAAAGTGATGCCGGTCTTGATTTCAACGCCCATTTCCTCGATGGCACCAATTTCCGCTTCTAAGATATCTCTGGGAAGACGATAGGCTGGAATGCCCACCGCCATCATGCCGCCCGCAACAGGAAGCTTTTCAAAAACCGTCACCTTATAATTTTTAAGTGCCAGGTCATGTGCGGCCGTCAGCCCGGACGGGCCGGCGCCAACAATCGCTACCTGTTTGGCACCAGCAGCCGGCAACGCTAATCTTAATTTTTTGCGATTTGACGGGTCGTTCTTTTTGAGTTCCCAATCGGCAACAAACCGTTTAAGCTGCCGAATGGCCACCGGCTCGTCGATTTCGTTACGACGGCAGTTGATTTCGCAGGGATGGGTGCATATCCGGCCGCAGATGCCGGGAAAAGGGATGGCTTCCCGCACCAGATCCAGTGCTTCCTGAAATCGGCCCTGGGCGATGAGCGCCACATAGCCCTGAACATGGATACCCGCCGGGCAGCTATGCGAGCAGGGCGCAAGGCCCATTTTATCAATTGCAGCAGACTGGGGCTGATGGCCATCACCGAGGTAAATGGCTTTGTGATCTATGCCGGGCACCTGCACCGGACATACCTCAAGGCAATCCCCGCAGCTCGTGCATCGGTCTAAATCGACATAACGCGGCCGCATCTGAAGACGAACCTTGAAAACATCTCTGATTTTCTCAGCACTTTTTAGCGCTGTACGGGTTAGCAAATAAACACGGGGATGCTTGGCGGCCTCCAGAGCGTGTGCACTCGACATATCGCTGGGGAATTCGGAGCCTGGTTCGTCTCCTATGAAAGGTGAAATTTCTGTCAAAAAGACTTCGATACCGACTGCGGCCAGATCCAGGGCTGCTTGGAGCCCTGCTGGGCTTGCACCAATAATAAGGATGCCCGGGTTCACAGAAGCGTTCCTCCTTGGTCATGGCTTCCAGATCTGTAACGCGTGGCCGCCTAAATAGCGCGAACCTTTTTTGAAACCGGCCTCAAAAGCGTTTAGATTGACCGCTATGGTCTTGGGGGGCACGGCGTCAGCCACAGATCGCTGCATGGCCGCTTTGCTGACCGCTGCGATGATGGCGGTCCAGAGCCCCAGCATCACAGTATTGGCCACCCGTGAATTGCCCAATTCTTCAGCAATCCGGGTGGCCGGAATCCCATACGTTTTTAGATCCTGGCGGTGATCCGGGGATAGTGTCACCAGTCCATCGTCAATTAACAGGGTTGCGCCGCTAGCCAAGTTGGGAGCATACTTGGTATAAGCCTCCTGGGACATGATGATCGCATTTGTGGGTTCAATCAGATGCGGATGATGAATTGGATCGCTGGCGATGACAACTTGAGAGCCGGCTGCACCACCCCTTGCCTCCGGGCCATAGCTCTGCGTAAAGCAGGCCTCTAACTTGTCATAAATCGTTGCCGCCTGGCCGATAATTCGACCGGCACTGACGATACCCTGACCCCCAAACCCGCCCAGCTGAACTTCGGTTCGGCGAATACGGCCGGTCCGTGTCGGTATTGGGCATCGTTCATTCAGCTTTTTTTTTGTTGATAGCCAGCGCTCCCTGGCAATCTGCCCTTGTTCGTCAATGGCGGTCTGAAAATCCGGTTTGCGTTCGTCACTAAAAACACCTTCAACGATCTCGACAATGGCGCCATCTTTATCCACTTTGATGGCGGCATCTTTGGGGTGGGTGCCATGGGCAACCTTCCCGATCTTCTGGTAATGTTTCATGAGCTCCAAGCCCCGTCGCCTCAGTTTCTCGGGATCCAGTCCGCGACCTTCCGGATTCCAGCGGGCATAAGACGTTGAACACGGGGCAATCACTTCAACAAAGCTATATCCAGGATACATCATCGCTTCGCGCAACGTCCACTCCAGCCGCCGGGCATGGACGACAGTCCAACGGGCTAAAAAAGAAGCCCCACTGGCGGCCGCCAGATAGGGCAGATTAAAGGGATACTCAAAATTGCCATACTGGGTGGTAACAGCCCTGGCACCGTGCGGCGTTGTCGGTCCTACCTGACCACCGGTCATGCCATAGTTAAAATTGTTGACGCATATCACGGTAATGTCCAGGTTTCGTCGAGCGGCATGAATGAAATGATTGCCGCCGATACCAGCAATATCGCCATCTCCGGAGATAACGATCACTTTCAACTCGGGATTGGCAAGTTTAAGACCGGTTGCAAACGGAATGGCCCGCCCATGGGTGGTATGAAAGGAATCCAGGCGAACG
This sequence comes from Desulfobacterales bacterium, assembly GCA_050122255.1. Lineage (GTDB taxonomy): Bacteria > Desulfobacterota > Desulfobacteria > Desulfobacterales > JAHEIW01 > JAHEIW01. The sequence goes on along the minus strand of JASFJF010000001.1, from coordinate 25,622 downwards.
TAGCCGGCAATACGACCGGTACAGCCGATTCCCGATACCACGGACACCTTGTCCAGATCCCAGCCCTGATTTGCTTCGAGCCATTGGAGAGCGCCAATAAAAGTCGTCAGAGCCGTACCAAGCCCACAGCCCTGACACCAAATATGCGGTAACCGTTCGCCTCTTAAAAGCACATCCATGGGATGCAACCCGGTAATCCAGTCGCTGTCACCAGCAGATTCGGTTCCGGATAGTTCGGATTGACCCGCATCGCTTATTTCAAAATCAGCCATGCTGTTGTCTCTCTTTCGAATGGCTTAGCGCTTATCGGCTTTGGCTGTATCCGGTTTACCGGCAGCCGCACGCAGAGCGCTCAGAACCTGCTGCGGTTCTAAAATGTCTCCTCCCAATCGATTGACTCCGATCACTTTTGCGCGGCCGGCCGCACATCTTTCGACTTCACGCAAAATTTGACCTTCGTTAATTTCCGGCACCACAAACGCTCGGATTTTTTTGGCCAGGGTCCGAATTCGTTCCTCTGGAAATGGCCATACGGTGACGAGCCGCATGCAGCCGATACGGATACCTTCCTTGCGAGCCTGTTCGATCGGCCACAGGGAGGTGCGCGCCGATATACCATAGGATACAACAACTATCTCGGCGTCTTCCAGATGGCGTTCTTCTACCTGGATAATTTCATCTCGATGCAAGCGAATTTTTTGAACCAGTCGTTTGATGTTCCATTCACTGGCCTCGGCATTCATCGCCGGGTATCCGCGCTCGTCATGCGTCAAGCCCGTGATATGAAAACGAAATCCCTCACCGGCAATCGCCATGGGTGCGACTTCCCCATCGTTGCCGGCCTCAGGATCGCGATAGATTCGAAAATGATCGGGCTCCAGGTCACCTTTCCGAACCAGAGGCCGCCGGACGAGCTCAATTTCTTCCGGTGGCGGTATGATGACCCTTTCGGTCATGTGGCCCACTTCTGCGTCGGTCATGACCAGAACCGGCGTTCGAAACTTCTCGGCCAAATTGAAGGCCCGAATGGTCAGATCGAAAAGCTCCTGGGAGGAGCTGGGTGACAAGGCGATGATTTCATAGTCGCCATGGGAGCCCCAACGGGCCTGCATCATATCTTGCTGCCCCACTAAGGTAGGCAATCCGGTGGAAGGTCCTCCTCGCTGCACATTGACCAGTACACACGGAGTTTCCAGCATAATCCCTAATCCAAGATTCTCCATCATTAAAGAAAATCCGGGCCCACTGGTGGAGGTCATTGATTTAGCGCCTGACCATGAAGCGCCCAATATGGCGTTCATTGAGGCCAATTCATCTTCCATTTGAATGTAAATTCCGCCAACCTGCGGGAGTCGCGTAGACATCCGTTCGGCGACCTCGGTGGCGGGAGTGATGGGATAACCGGCAAAAAATCGACATCCGGCCATAATCGCTCCTTCGGCCGCAGCATAATCCCCCAATAGAAAATGTTCGCCGATTAACAGTCCTTCATGTGAACGCTTGGATTGCATTTGATCTACGGATCTTTCTCTTCCTTGTTGCTTGCGGATGTCATGCTGCTTTCGACATATATGGCAAAGTCCGGGCAAAGCAACGTGCACAGGCCGCAGTCTGAGCAGGCTTCACTATCAACGACTGTGGGCGGGTGATAGCCTTTGGAATTGGTCTCTTTGGACATCACCAAGACAGCGCGCGGGCAAAACTCAACGCAAAAACCACAGCCTTTGCAGCGCTCATCAATGATATAGATAATACCACGGGGAATCTGAATTTGATCCTGGTCTAAGGGTTGGCGCCAAAATTTCATGATCGCTCCTGAAATTTTGATGTGAGCGTCTGAGGGTTTGTCGGTATCGCCCGGTTGCCCTTCTGGCCAGAATTCTGTATTAAAAGTCGGTAATCGGGCGACCGCTAGGATGACTTTATACCACAATTGTGTTTAAATGTCATTGCTCTTTGCAAACAGACAGGCTTTGGCTATTGCTTTTATGACATCCGTCTTTGACAAAAACGGGTTATTTTTAATATGCTTTGTATGGGTCAGGGCTACACCCGGCTGATTGAATTCACCGAGCGAATCAGATCCCACGAAGCGGAGGGAACGTCATATTGAAAACAATCCTGTTACGAGCGACTGTCATCGCGGTGCTGATCGTTGCTGGCATAGCAGCTTTTTTTTTGCATCTACAGCATTATGCGCAAACACCTGCCAGCCCGGAAGGCGCAGATAGGGTTATCTCCATACCCGCCGGTCAATCATTCAGCCAGACGGCTGCAACACTTGCCAAAGCCGGTATTATCGATCACCCCAATAAATTCAAGATCGTTGCCCGCCTGAAGGGTTATGATAAAAAACTCCAGGCCGGCGAATACACACTGTCGGCGACCCTGTCTCCGGTACAAATTCTGCAAAAAATGGTGAACGGCGAAGTCAGGCTATACCGGCTGACGGTCCCGGAGGGCCTCAATATCCACCAGATTGCTGAACTGGTGGATGAGGCCGGTTTGGCATCCAAAAGCAATTTTGTGGCGGCGGCAACCAGCGCCGAATTTGCGCATCAGCGAGGTTTGAATGCCGACACCTTCGAGGGGTACCTGTTTCCGGAAACCTATTTTTTCCCAAAAAATACAGCCGTCAAAGCGATCATATCGACCATGGCAAACCGCTTCTGGGAGATATTTGGCCCAGGCTGGCAAAAAAGAGCCGCACAACTGGGTTTTTCAAACCATCAAATTGTCATTCTGGCATCAATCATCGAGAAAGAAACCGGTGCGCCTTTCGAGCGCCCTTTAATTTCATCGGTATTTCATAACCGCTTAAACAGGAAGATGCGCCTGGAATCAGATCCAACGGTCATATATGGATTAGACAATTTTGACGGCAACTTAAAACGCAAACACCTTGAAGCCCCCACGCCGTACAATACGTACAAACGCAGCGGCCTGCCGGCCGGCCCCATCGCCAACCCCGGCAAAGAATCCCTGGAAGCCGCCCTGTATCCGGCCGACACAAAATTCATTTATTTCGTATCTAAAAAAGACCATACCCATCAGTTTTCCACAAATTTCAAAGACCATCAGCGCGCCGTCCAAAAATATCAGTTACGGCGTCGTTAGCTGAATGCATCCAAACATTGAAAATCTTGCTTACAGCCGCATGTGCATTTACCCATCTGACCGATCCCAAAATGGCATACCATCCAACGGCTTGACATTGAGCCCGTCAGAAGCTAGACTATAACAGATGTATCAATACGACCTCATCCGATAATACCAAAGCGCAGGAGGGTGACATGACGCAAGCAGACAGAGACCGTTTTAAGACCATCATTGATCTTGAAAAGCTAAACCGGTTCAATGCGGAAGGATGTCCGGCCTGCGGTCGAAAATTTACATTAGGAGAGCCGGTTGTTCTGGCTTGCGGCGCATGGGAAGGCGAGCCCAAATACGTTCATGAAAATGAAGCCACTTTCGATGCCGCCACGTCAACCTACATCGAGAATCGTTGCTACGCGTCTCGCAAGGGATAGCCAACGGCGACCACTCCCCGTTCGCTGAAAAAAAACGGGAACCATCACAGCGCAACCAATCCATTCGACCATCCGTCCGATCTCCCCAAACTGCAACCTATTGATGACATGAGCATTGTCCCGGGCAGGTTATTGCTGCCGGTCACATCTTAAGTTTTTCGCACTACGTGCCGATATAAAACGAGTATATCTGTGAACTCAGCCAGTGGTCTCAAGAGGCTTTTCAAAGATGAAAGGCTCAGCGATTAATGCTCTATTGAAAACAATTACAGACAGTTAAAACATAAAGAGGCCGGGGATGAATCAAAAAAAGCGCTTTATCAATCTGGACAACATGGGTCTGATCATCATCGGTGCCGGGGTCGCACTATTCTACTATTACTTTGAAAAGAGCATTTTGGCCAGTGAAACCCTGACCATCGTCATAACAGCCGGCATCATTCTGCTCATCAGTCTGTGTACCCAGTTGCTGGTCAATAGCATAAATCGATCCAAAGAAGCGCTGCGCGAGGCCAATGAAACATTAGAAACCAAAGTCAGAGAGCGCACGGCCGAGCTGCGTGAATCTGAGATGAAATATCGAACCATTTTTGAAAATACGGGTACGGCAACTGTCATCGTAGAGGAGGACACAACCATCTCTCTGGCAAATTCAGAGTTTGCCAACATGGCCGGATACGAAAAAATCGAAATTGAAAATCAAAAATCATGGCTGCACTTTATGGATGAAAAAACGCAGCGCAAGATCCAAAACGGTGAAATAGTGTCGAACCATTCGGAATACAACCGGATGCTACCTCATTTCGCAGGTACGTTTACCGACAAAGGGGGAGCACAAAAAGATATGCTGTGCTCGCTGGCTGACATTCCGGGTTCTGAAAAAAGTGTTGTTTCGCTGGCTGACATTACCGACCTTAAAGAAGCAGAGCGCCAGATCTATCACCAGGCATTTCATGACACACTGACCGGCTTGCCCAATCGCGCCCTTTTCATGGAACACTTAAACATGGCCCTCAAACGCGCCAAGCGCCGGGATGATTATTATTTTGCCGTGTTATATCTAGATATCGATCGCTTCAAACTGGTAAACGACAGCTTGGGCCATAGCGTCGGTGACCAATTGATCAGAGCTTTCGCCAGCCGCATCCAGGAATCCCTGCGCGATCTTGATATTCTGGCTCGTTTTGGCGGTGATGAATTCGTCATTTTGCTCGAGGACATCGAAAACAGCGAATATGCCAGTGGTGTGGCCGATCGACTGCAGCAGGAACTCAAACGGCCCTTTATGGTTGAAAACAAAGAGGTTTTTGCACCGGCCAGTTTTGGAGTGGTATTGAATACCCAGGACTACAATGATCCAGAGGACATCATCCGGGATGCCGACGCGGCAATGTACCATGCTAAAGAAAACGGCAAGGCCCAATACAAAATATTCGATAAAACGCTTCACAAAAAAGCATTGCACCTGCTGGAAAGAGAAACGGATTTGCGCAAAGCCGTCAACAGGAACGAATTTAAAAATCACTACCAGCCCATAGTGGATTTGCAAACATCATCCCTAGTGGGTTTCGAAGCCCTCATTCGCTGGAACCATCCACAACTGGGCCTTATTTATCCGGGATCCTTCATTTCAATCGCTGAAGAAACCGGATTGATCATCTCAATCACGCAGTTGATTGCCCAGCAGGCCTGTGAGGATTTGTGTCGCTGGCAGGACCGGCTCAAAGACGAACTCGAACTCACTATGAATATCAATATCTCCAGCAAACACTTTATGTCCCCCACCCTGCTGGATGATATCAAAGAGATTTTAAAACAAACCGGCATGCCGTCCGATCAGCTCAAATTGGAGATCACAGAGACCGCCCTGATGGAAGATGCGGATGAAACCATTCGGTTGGTGCACCGCTTAAAAGACCTTGGATTGCACCTGGTCATCGACGACTTCGGAACCGGCTACTCCTCACTTAGCTATCTGCAGCGCCTGCCCATTGACACCTTGAAGGTCGATCGCAGTTTCGTCTCAAGAATCCAATCTGAACCGGATGGCAACCGCAATATCGTCGAAGCCATTATTTCGCTGGCCCATCGCTTGAAAATGTTCGTGGTGGCTGAAGGGGTGGAGACCGAAGAGCAATTTGCAATATTGCTGGAAATGGACTGCCAATTCGGGCAGGGTTATCTTTTCTCAAAACCGCTCGACAAACCGGAGATCGACGTACTGATTGAAAACATCCTTCAACTTGCACAGGAGCGCCCAGGCACCCAATTTGCACTGCCGGCGATGCTGTCAAATTAACCCAGCTTATCGAATTAGCCCATTTATGTTATAATCATACCAATTATTGACGAATGGCTCTTTCTGGCGTAATGGAGTAATGTGATAAATGAATCCATCAATTTCAGGGCGCTACTCCTATCCAATACTCCAATCAAATTGCAATCTTTTGTAAAAATTTTTAAGATGCAGACCTGATGTATCACAAGGACCTATCAATCGAGCAACAGGCCGGTCAACGTGTAATGGTCGGCTTTGAAGGCAAGCGGTTTAACGCGGATTTAAAGTTTCTCATCGGCGGCCTCAGGGTTGGCGGTGTGATCCTTTTCTCACAAAATATCGAAAACCCCGAGCAGGTAAAAAAACTGTGTGAGGCTATTCAAGAATATGCCCGTGCCAACAACCAACCACCGCTGATGATCGCCATTGACCAGGAAGGCGGGCAGGTCGCACGACTGAAAAAACCTTTTTCAGAATTTCCGGGCAATCCAGCCATGAAAGATGTCAATGATGCCATTTATTTTGCAGAGACAACTGCCGCTGAATTGACCCTGGCCGGTATTAATATGAACCTGGCCCCTGTTATGGACGTCGCCCCACAGGACATGACCAGTATCATGTCTGAAAGAGCTTTCGGGCATGATCCCGAATGGGTTTCGAGACTGGGATTAACGGTTATTTCACATTTGCAGCAGCATCAAATAATGGCCGTAGCAAAACATTTTCCCGGTATCGGCCGGACTGTAGCCGATTCCCATATCGAGCTTCCCACCTGTGAATTCAGCCTGTCCGATCTGAAATCATACGACCTGATACCCTTTGCCGATAGCATCGCGCAGAATGTCGCCGGCATCATGCTTTCCCACGTGATGTACCCGCAAATTGATCCAAATTGGCCGGCCAGCCTTTCTGAACAAATTGCTCATCGGCTTTTGCGGAAACAGATGGGCTTTTCAGGCGTATCGATGACGGATGATCTGGACATGGGCGCCATCACCCATCACTATGATATCAGGACCGCTGTCCGTCAAATCCTGCGGGCCGACATCGACATGGCCCTTGTCTGCCACAAGGGCCCCAGTATTGAAATAGCCTATCGAGAAGTTTTAGACGGGCTGCGCTATTCGCAGGATATACAGGCCATGGGCACGGAATCGGTGAAGCGGATTCTGGCACTCAAAAAAAAATATATCAAAAGTTAGGAATTCAGAAATCTGGGATTAATTTCATTTTGAACGGCTGAAGACATCATCGCTTAGCCGGGCGCGGATACCCGCCTTTAAATAGTGAAACCCCGCAGCGGCGACCATCGCGGCATTGTCACCGCACAGTTTTATAGACGGAATGTGAACTTTCAGGCCCCGGCCTTGAGCATCCCGCCTGACGCTGTTCCTTAAGCCGCTGTTGGCGGCGACACCACCAACGACCGCAATATGCTCACATTCCTTGATTTGAGCCGCGTGGATAAGCTTATAGGTCAGAACCTCTACAACCGCGGCCTGAAAACCGGCCGCTATGTCAGCGATCCGGCTGGTATAATCTGATGGATGCTTGGCCACATAGTGCCGGACAGCCGTCTTGATACCGCTGAAACTGAAATCAAAATCAGATTTGTTCAGATAGGGACGCGTAAATACAATTTTTTCCGGGTTGCCCTCCTGGGCTAAGCGGTCGATAACCCCGCCTCCCGGATATCCCAGGCCGAGTAACTTGGCGACTTTGTCAAATGCTTCCCCGGCGGCGTCGTCGCGGGTCTGCCCCATCAATTCGACAAGCGTGTGTGAGGTAACATAGTAAATGCCGGTATGTCCGCCGGATGCCAGCAAGGCAACAAAAGGAAACGGAGGCGGCTGCAGTTCAAGAAAAACAGAGTTGATATGGCTTTCGAGATGATTGACCCCGACCAGCGGTACGCCCAGAGCATATGCGTAAGCCTTGGCAAAAGAGAAACCCACCAGTAAGGCACCGACCAGGCCCGGTCCCCGGGTGGCGGCCAGGGCGTCAATCTGATGCTTTTTCAGGCCTGATTCGCTGATGGCTTCGTCTACGACCGCCACAATGGATTCAATATGTTTTCTGGAAGCCAACTCCGGAACGACGCCGCCGTATTGATGGTGAACGCTAATTTGCGAGGAAATCTTTGAGGATAAGACAGCGGCTCCATCTCGCACGATGGCAGCAGCGGTCTCATCGCAGGATGTTTCGATACCGAGGATATACATGGGGCTCGCCTGGGTTGGTCTGGTTTTCTGACAGTGGCCTGCTGGCTTTTAAAGCAGGCGACTCGATTCAATTCCATCCTGCTGATCGCCGCGGGTGCCGTATTGGGTATCGGGTGGTTATTGCCCGACAGACTTTTGGACTTTTCGCTTTCGACTCGATACTCTCCGAGTATCCACCTTACCGCCGATTCATCCTCTGCAAACGCCACCGGCAGACTGCCCCTCGGCGATCCATTTAAAAATACGGCCTATGCTGCCCAGCCAATTCAGCCGTCTGGCGGGGGGTTGGTTTCGCGTTTTTTGGGTCATTCTCAGCTTTAATCCCATATCAGACGTCGGCCAGCTTCCCTGCAATCAAGAATTTCACCAATGACATAGGCTTGTTCGTCAACAGCTTCGATGCGTTGCATCACATCCGGGACAGCATAATCGGGGACGACAACGATCATACCAATGCCCATGTTAAAGGCGCGCGCCATTTCGATGGTATTGATGTTGCCGCCTTTTTGTAAAAAGGGAAAAATGGCCGGAACATCCCAGCTTTCGTCGTGAATTAAAATGCTGCACGCCTTTGGGACGATCCGGACGATATTCTCCGATATACCGCCACCGGTGATGTGCGCAATTCCATGAATCGGCAGGTCCTTTATCAGTGCTGCGATCGTAGCTGCGTAAATCTTGGTGGGCGTCAATAACTCTTCACCAATGCTTTTTCCCAGTTCCGGTATGCGCTCGTCAATTTTTAAGTTAAGGGTCTCAAAACACACTTTGCGCACCAGGGAATATCCGTTGCTGTGCAGACCGCTGGAAGCAATTCCGATCAGTTTATGCCCGACCCGTATTTCGGTTCCGTCGATGATTTTACTGTTATCCACCACACCCACTGCAAAACCGGCCAGATCGTATTCATTGGCCGGATAGAAGCCGGGCATTTCTGCGGTTTCGCCCCCTAAGAGGGCACATTGCGATAGCCGGCATCCCTGAGCAATTCCCCGAATGATATCGGTCGCTCGCTGATTATCGAGTTCACCCATTGATAGATAATCGAGAAAGAAGAGTGGCTTTGCGCCCTGAACGATGATATCGTTGACGCACATGGCCACCAGATCAATGCCGACCGTATCGTGTTTATCCAGCATGAATGCGATCTTGAGCTTGGTTCCAACCCCATCGGTCGAGCTGACCAATACCGGTCTTTCCAGATTTGCCAAATTGAGCGAAAAAAGGCCGCCAAATCCACCAATATCGCTCATCACACCGACACGGGCGGTTTCTTTTGCAATCTCACCAATGGCATCGACCAGTTTATTGGCCTTATCAATATCAACACCGGCATCGGCATAGGTTAAGGATTCTTTCATGGGGATCTCCTGGATATCGCGCTGGATTCGGCCTTTAACAATCTGTTCTTGATTGCCTTACATTCACAGCGTAAAACCTAACCACGAAAACGCGAAAAAAAAGAAAGCCCGAGATTAATTTTTCTCGTGTTTTACCGATTTCGTGTTTTCGTGTTAAACAAATATTGCGAAGATGGACATCTGAAAAGCGAAAAACCCTTGAAATTTAATCTGATCCAGCATAAAAGTCAAAGCAATTTTTTACCGTTCGGGTCGAGATCGAAATCAACATCAGCGTAAAAAGACCCGAATGCATAGATCAACCGAAATATGGCATTGCAAATGCTAAACAGGAGTCGCCCATGTTTACTTTTGCCAGACTGGATCGCCTGCCGCCATATGTATTCGCTACCGTTAATGAAATAAAAATGAACGCCCGGCGGGCAGGCGAAGACATTATTGACCTGGGCATGGGGAATCCCGATTTAGGCACCCCGCAACATATCGTTGATAAACTGATCGAATCTGCTCAGAAACCGCATAATCACCGGTATTCAGCATCAATGGGGATCACCAAACTGCGAATGGCCATTGCCGACTGGTACGAACGCAGATTCGATGTTGCGATCGACCCGAACACAGAGGCGATCGCTACGATCGGTGTCAAGGAGGGAATGTCGCACTTGATTCTGGTCACGATTCGCCCCGGCGATGTCGTTTTTACACCCAATCCGACCTACCCCATCCATCCGTATTCTGCCATCATTTCCGGTGGAGATGTCAGGGGTATACCGCTGGGACCTGAGGCCGATTTTTTTGAAAATTTGCTATCGGCCACCAAAACCACCTGGCCACGACCCAAAGTACTGATCATCAGCTATCCCCACAACCCCACCACCGAAGTTGTTGACCTGGCTTTTTTCCAAAAAATCGTCGATTATGCCAAAGAACACAACATCATGGTTATTCATGACTTTGCCTATGCCGATCTGGTATTTGACGGATACACGGCTCCGAGCTTTTTGCAAGCCAAAGGCGCCAAGGACGTTGGTGTTGAATTTTTCTCGCTTTCCAAAAGCTACAGTATGCCGGGCTGGCGCGTTGGTTTTTGTGTGGGCAATCCCCAAGTTATAAGCGCCTTAGGCCGCATTAAAAGTTACCTTGACTATGGCATTTTTCAGCCGATCCAGATCGCCTCGATCATTGCCCTGAACGGGCCTTATGATTGTGTCGAAAACATACGTGACACATACAAGGAAAGACGGGATGCCCTGGTCAGCGGGCTCAACCGCATCGGTTGGCATATTCAAAGCCCCCAAGGCACCATGTTTGTGTGGGCCAAAATCCCTGATAAATTCCTGAAATTGGGATCAGTAGAATTTGCAAAATTTTTAATAGAAGAAGCGCAGGTTGCGGTATCACCGGGTTTGGGGTTTGGTGAATATGGAGATGCCTATGTTCGATTTGCGCTGATTGAAAATCCCATGCGGATTAATCAGGCTATCAGAGGAATCCGCAAAATCATGTCATAAGATTCATTGGATTTCTTGCCAGCGGTTTGGGAATGGTAAATTTGAAATTCGAAACAAATTCAAAATCCCAAAATCGAATGATCAAAAGGAGAATGAGTGATGAAAGAGATCCAGGTAGGCCTTCTGGGGTGCGGCACCGTAGGTACCGGGGTGGCCAGACTGCTGTTCGAAAGCAGCACGGTGATAAGCAACCGACTGGGCGCAATGTTGAATCTGAAACGGGTTGCCGATATCGACATTGAAAAAGACAGAGGCATCCGATTTCCACCGGGCGTGCTGACCACCGATGCGCATATGGTCGTCGATGATCCCGATATTGATATTATCGTAGAAATGATCGGGGGCGAAGGAATTGCCAGGGAACTCATTTTAAAAGCCATTGAAAACGGCAAACAAGTCATCACCGCCAACAAAGCCCTCCTGGCCAGTCAGGGCAACGTGCTGTTTCAGGCGGCTGCAGAAAACGGTGTCGATCTGGCATTTGAAGCCGCAGTGGGCGGATGCATGCCGATTATTAAATCCATGCGCGAATCATTGGTTGCTAATCGGATTAATTCGATGACCGGCATTTTAAACGGAACCTGCAATTATATTTTAACGAAAATCACCGACGAAAGAATGCCGTTTGAAGAAGCCCTGTCGGAAGCACAGCAAAAAGGTTATGCCGAAGCAGATCCTTCTCTTGATGTCGATGGTGTCGATACTGCCCATAAAATTGCGATTTTAACCGCCTTGGCCTACGGAATGAACATTAATTTTCCGGATGTATATATTGAAGGTATTTCAAAAATTACGCCCCTGGACGTGGCCTTTGCAGCGCATTTTGGCTATCGGATCAAACTGCTGGCCATCAGCAAAAACAAAGGCAACCAAGTAGAGGCCCGGGTCCACCCGACGATGATCCCGTTTGACAACCTGTTGTCAAGCGTCAACGGCACGGTCAATGCGATCATGGTGTCCGGTGATGCGGTCGGTGATATCATGCTGTATGGGCGCGGCGCCGGAATGATGCCCACCGCCAGCTCGGTCATCAGTGACGCCGTAGATCTGGCCCGCAATCTGATGGCCGGCACATCGCGGCGAATTCCAGCGCTTTGCGTGCAAACAGAACATATCCAAAATATCAACATCATGCCGATGGACGAAATTGAAACGCATTATTATTTCCGCTTTGCAGCCCTTGACAAACCAGGAGTGCTGTCGGCTATATCTGGAATTTTGGGCCGCCACGCAATCAGCATTCAGTCGATGCAGCAAAAGGGACGTAAAACCAACGGTTCCGTGCCGGTCGTAATGATCAGTCATATGGCCAATGAGGCCGATGTGCAAAAAGCATTGGCAGAAATCGACCGTTTGGATGTGGTCGGCCAACCCACTATGTTGATTCGAATTGAAGATGAAAATTTAGATTAAGACTTAATTGAAACGCTTTGTTTAGGCGGGAAAGAACCTTATGTACATTGTTTGCGCTGATATGGAAGGCATTTTTACGCCGGAAATCTGGATCAATGTGGCTGAAAGAACCGGCATCGAAGAACTCAGGCTAACGACGCGTGATATTTCCGATTATGACGTCTTAATGAAAAAGCGACTGAGCATTTTAGATAAGCATGGATTGAAACTGCAAGATATTCAGGCTGTCATTTCTGAAATGGAGCCGCTGGAGGGTGCCCTTGACTTTCTCAGCTGGCTTCGTTATAGGCTTCAGCTTATTATCGTATCGGACACCTATGTGGAATTCGCCGGCCCTCTGCTTGAAAAAATGGGCTGGCCGACCCTTTTTTGCAACACCCTGTCGGTTGCCGACAACGGGTCCATTTCCGGATATAATCTGCGTCAAAAAGATGGTAAAAAGAAGGTGGCCATTGCGCTTCAACAGCTAAATTATAATGTTATTGCTATTGGAGATTCATATAATGATATCACTATGCTCAGGGTCGCCAATGAGGCCATTTTATTCCGCCCGCCCGACAATGTTATAGCGGAATTCCCGCAATTCCCGGTATCAACCACTTTTGCGGCACTAAAGCGTGAAATTCTCAATATGATAAACCGATAGACCGATTCAAAACCAAATATACTTGCTTAAATCGAGAGGGCAAAGCAATTCGCCCCCTCGGTTTCTCAAAGAAATTATTGAGAAAAGTAACCAAAAAACCTAAAATAAGTTTAAGCGACCAGGACGAACTCATAACAGGGATTCATCTTCAAATCGCAAGAAGGATTCAATGACATTTGATATCGAAAAATTGGCGGGATGTCGTATCCTGGTGGTCGGAGATTTAATGCTCGATGCATATCTGTGGGGCCATGCCGAACGCATTTCGCCGGAAGCTCCCGTTCAGGTGGTATTGGTCAGCAGCGAAGAGCATACCCTGGGCGGCGCCGGAAACGTGATCAACAATCTAATTGCCTTGGGGGCTCATGTCTCTGCGGTCGGCGTGATCGGCTCGGGACCGGATGCGCAGCTGATCCGCAACCAGCTAAGTGCACTCGGTGTCGATACCACAGGAATCGTTCAGGACCCGCAGCGGCCGACAACCCGTAAAACCCGTATCATAGCCAATCATCAACATGTACTTCGATATGACCGTGAGGCGGACACGGCAATTGATCGACAAATTATCCACCAGGTTTCACAGGCTGCCGTAAAATTGATAGCCGATACGGATTTGACCTTGATCTCAGATTACGGCAAGGGCCTGATTACCGTGCAGCTGATGAAAAAACTGAGCGCCGCTGCCCGTAAACATGGCAAACTACTTATTGTGGATCCCAAGGGTTTAGACTTTACCAAATATGCAGGCGCAGCCATCATAACACCCAACCGGAAAGAAACGGCATTGGCCGCGGGGATTGAGGTTGTTGATGATCAGACACTTTCCGAGGCAGCACAAAACCTTATCAAAAAGACCGGTATTGATAAGATCCTGGTCACCTGCGGCAAAGATGGCATGGTTTTATTTGAACGCAATTCGCAACCCTATCGAATCGGAACCAGGGCCCGCCAGGTTTTCGATGTATCCGGTGCCGGCGATACCGTTTTGGCCGTTCTTGGTTTGGGAATTTCCGCCGGATATTCCACCAAAGAGGCGGTTGCACTGGCAAACCGTGCCGCCGGTATCGTGGTCGGGAAGGTGGGAACCGCTACCGTTTCTCAAACCGAACTGGCCGCAAGCCTTAATCTGATTCCGGATCCCGCCCTGAATAAGCAAAAAACGGTGGCGGAGCTATCAGCCGTTGTGCAAAAGCTTCAAAAGGGCGGTAAACGCATCGTCCTGACCAACGGATGCTTTGACCTGCTGCATGTGGGCCACATCATGCTATTGTCTGCCTCAAAGCAGCTGGGCGATAAACTGATTGTCGCTCTTGATGACGATGATTCGGTTCGCAAGCTCAAAGGTGCCGGACGCCCGGTTATTAGAGCAGAGGAGCGCGTCCGCATCATCAGCGCTTTGGACAGTGTAGACTTCGTGGTCGTCTTTTCATCACACCAATTAAATGACCTTATTCAAACCCTGCGTCCCGCGGTGCTGACGAAGGGCAGCAATTATGGGACGGCTATGGTGCAGGGGCGTGAAATCGTTGAGCGCTTCGGCGGACGGGTCGAAATTATTCCGGTTACTGAAAACATTTCTGCCAGCCGGATCATCAGCGCCATTAAAAATACCGGGGTTAAAAAACCCCAGCAAGGCAAATCATAGCGTCGGTCATTTTCATTGCAATATTATCTTGAACTGATGGTGTCTATCCGCGAAAATCCTCGGGGCATCCTCTTTAAAGTCTATGTGCAACCGCGTTCGTCCATCAATCTGATTGTGGGTCTGCATGGCGACTGTCTTAAAGTAAAGGTGACTGCGCCGCCGGTTGAAGGCGCAGCCAATAAGGCGTGCATTAAATTGCTGGCCAAATGCCTTTCGGTTTCAGCATCTTCCCTCGAAATCACAGCCGGCCATAATAGCCGGACAAAATCGATTCTCTTTAAATCCAAAGCAGCACCACCCAGCGCAACAGAGATTGCTGATCTCAAACGACAAATTAAGCATTTATTTAGATGATTCATGCAATGATCAAAGAAAGCCCTTGACTAATCCAGCGGAAATGACTATTTAGTTTTGTTCTAAATAGTCTCTTGATGCGGGGTGGAGCAGTCTGGTAGCTCGTCGGGCTCATAACCCGAAGGTCGGTGGTTCGAATCCGCCCCCCGCTACCAATCTGCAAAAAGGTTTAGACTGCGGTTTAAACCTTTTTTTATGGGTTTCATCAAACCTTTCAGTTCCTAAAATAGATCCTGGTTTTCTGAAATTCTATAAGCCGCTTTATTTCTTTGACCCCTCTCGACAATTATACTATATAGCATTCATCTTTTAACCGCTGAATCTTGTTTTTAAACGTGACATTTTGATTGTGCATCGATTTAGTATATAAAACTTCAATCATCATAAGGAACGCATCTTATGGCCAATACCAAAAAACCAAGTTTGGAAGACGATAAAAACAGGCGATCTGGATTAGACCGCAGATGGATTATTGCGCCGCACGATGGCCCCGAAAGGCGAAGTGGCAAAGATCGTAGAAAAGCATTGGAAGAAGGCCGTCTTGTTGCGACAGACGAAAGTAACACAGGTGAAATTTCAACCATACAGGACCTGCTAATGGCCAATTCCATGCAGCTGGACGCTATTGCCCAGCTATTGATCGAAAAGGGAATCTTTTCCAAAGATGAGCTCTTCAATATGCTCAAACGCATTCAGCGGGAATACCAAAAAACGGGCAATATTGAAGATTAAATCAACATGATTCGGAAAATTATATCAGGCGGCCAGACCGGAGCGGACCGCGCGGCTCTGGACGCTGCCATCAAACTGAGCATTCCACATGGCGGTTGGATTCCCAGCGGTCGATTAACAGAAGCGGGCCCCTTGTCGGATGAATATAACTTGACGGAAATGCCCAGCAGCAGTTACCCCTTAAGAACCGAACAAAATGTCATTGATTCAAGCGGCACCTTAATTATCAGTCACGGCCTTCTAAGCGAAGGCTCTGACTATACACGCAAGATGGCTATTAAACACCAGCGCCCCTGGTTGCACATTGATTTAAACAAAACTCCCGCCTTTAAAGCCGCGAACATAATCCATTCCTGGTTGGACGAAAATCAGATAGAAATTTTAAACGTCGCCGGGCCACGGGCCAGTAAAGATACGAATATATACAACGCCGTTCTCAAACTAATTCAAAGCGTCTATTATTTGGAAATGATGAATACGGACCAGCCCCACGTAGCGGGTTATGAGGAACGCCATCGCAGCACTCTGGACCAGCCGCCCAAAAGCGTTGACGAGGCTATACAGAATCTGAAGAACGCGCTGCCTTTGAAAGAAAAGATTACAATCGCCAACATGTTCGAAGATGAATTGATAAATCTGCATGCATTTTTGGGACGGTACATTTTGGATAAATTTGGCTTGTGGTCCGGCAATGAAGAGCTCGTTGAATCTTGTTTAGCCATTGCCGACGACCCCTTGCACAACGAAGATGATGCCGCTGCCGTAATCATTAAAGAACTGTGGCATCAGTTAAGGCAAACGCACCGACTCCGAATTATTAAATAATACGGTTGGGCCGGTCAGCCGGTTTGCCGTTATACCCGTAAAAAAAAGGAGGAAGCGTGAAGATACGTCGACAACTAAAGTCTTCAAAGGAATGGGTTTTACCAATCAAAGCGGCGCTCTTTACATATATCCTCATGCTGTTATCCCCGACGGCGCCGGCCGAGGAGTCGTCATTGGACATCCCGACAAGCACCAGTGACGATCAGATTGAAATTGTGGCAGATAAATTAGTCACCAACCAAGCGGAAAAATTTGCGGAGTTTAGCGGAAATGTAAGCGCCCGTCAGGGGGCCTTCGTTATTAACGCCGACCATTTAAGAATTCATCACCAAGCGGCACCCGGTCGTGCCGCTCAGCGGGCCACCGCACGAGGTTCCATAAAACGCATTATTGCCACCGGCAATGTTATGATATCAATTGGAAAATTTACAGCCGAAGCCGCTCGCGCTGAATACGATCTGAAAACCGAGGTCCTTGTTCTCAGCGGTGAAAACTCGGTATTGAAAAGTGATCGGAACATACTGACCGGTTCAAAAATTATCGTTGATCGCAAAACCGGGCAAATGCGCGTCGAAAGCGACCCGCAAGAACGCGTCAAGGCCGTTTTCTATCCAGATGAAAGCAGCAAAGACAAGGAGAAAGACAAGGAGTGAGCGTCGAATCTATTCTTTTCGGTAAGTCATTCATCGCATCGATTACTTTGCAGGGACACGAGATTCAGTCCCTGCGGTAAGAGAAATGTTAGCGGTTCAAATCGCGCAGTTTCAACAGGTTTTTATATTTGAACATCAGGTCAAACCATTGGTGAAACAACCCATCCAAATCTTCAAGTGATTTCTGGCGCTTTTGGGTTGCCTTTCTTTCCACTTCTGCCAGCGCCTCAAGATAATCGTCCCGTTCGGGTTCCCGGGCCAACAAATGGCGATAAATTTTAGCAGCCTTGTTCCAGTGCCCTTGTTCAGAATATACTTTAGCCATTGTCGCCGTATAAAAATCGGTTTCTTTTTCCATTTCCAAATTTTTCCATTTTTTCTGATGATCACTGAACAGCAGTATTATCCATCTTCACAGCGTCAGGGCTTTGGCATGTGCCGGGGTTTTAATATCAGTTCATTTTTGCCAACCATCCCCAGTTCCTGACGCGCCACACTTTCAATGTAATGCGGATCGTGCTTTAGCCGGTCGATTTCGACACTAAGGGTCAGATTCATTTGAGTGAGCTGTTCATTTTCCTTAGCCAGACGGTGTTGTTCGGCCTTTAAGGAATTTAAATCGATGAGGCCATGCTCGCCGAAGATGATAAAAAACAGCAGCGATAGCATCAGGGCAACTGCGAATGATAAAAAGATGCTTTGTTTTTTTGTCATTTTCTCTTTAGGCTTGTGTTTATTTCAGCAAGCATGCTACCCAATTCCGGGCTCTTGATGCCATATGAGCAACCCCCGAAAACCACCAGGCCGGCAGCCACGCAGGCCATCAATCCCGCCAGTAAGGCGATGAAAGAAGTGCCTTGATTCGGAATGAGAACCTTCGCTGCCACCCAAACAGCGGCGCCCATTACGACAGCGCTGCCCAGCGTTTTCAACGTCGATAGTGCAATACCGCGCCATCCCAGAGATCCGAGTTTTTTACGCAGTGTGAGCACCAGGAGGGCAAGATTTAATACGCTAGCCAGCGATGTTGCCAGCGCAAGCCCGGCGTGCGCCAGCGGTTTCATTAATACGATCCCGAGTCCGATATTGGCCAGAATGGAAACGGTTGCCATCACCATCGGCGTACGGGTATCTTTCAGGGCAAAAAAGGTCGCCGCTACGATTCGCACCGCCGAAAAGGCCCACAGACCTATAGCATAGTATAAAAGTGCCTGGGCAGTCAACAGCGTGGCTTGCGGACTGAATTCACCTCTTTGAAACAGCACGGTGATGATCGGGACCCGTAGGACAATGAGTCCCATCATGGAAGGAATCGTCAAAAATAACGTCAATCGAATCGCATAACCAAAAGTGTCTTTTAAGGCATTGAGGTCGTTCAGGGCTGCCTGTCGCGAAAGACTTGGCAGAACCGCAGTTGCAGCCGCAATCGCAAATATGCCCAGTGGAAATTGAACCAATCGGTCCGCAAAATATAATACGGCCACACTGCCTTCGGGCAGAAAAGATCCCAGCAGGGTCCCAACCAGCACATTGATCTGGTAAACGGCCCCACCGAGTATGACCGGTGGCATCAGCCGGCTCATTTTCGTCAAGCCAGGATGCCACATTTTGGTGTTTTGCCAAAATGTAAAGCCATGACGTGACATGACCGGCAATTGGAGAAACAGTTGGAGGATGCCGCCGATCATCACGCCAATGGCCAGTCCCAGAACCGGTGTATTTAGGTACGGGCAAATAAAAAAAACCGAAAAGATGATGGCCAGATTCAACAGCACCGGCGCTAGCGCAGGTGTAGAAAAGTGCCCGAACACGTTCAGAATCCCCATGCACAGGGCCACAAGACCAATAAAGAAAATATAGGGGAACATGATACGGGTCAGCGTAACGGTAAGCGCTAATTTATCCGGAGCGTTAATAAAGCCGGGCGCTATGATTTTGACGATCAGAGGCGACAGGATGATTCCAATAAAAGAAATTACCACCAGAACAATCGACAAAACCCACAGAGCAGAACGTGCCAGATGGAATGCTTCTTCCCGGCCGTCGGTCGCCAGATAGTCGGTCAATACCGGTACAAAGGCATTGCTGATGGAACCTTCGCCCAATAGTTTTCGTAGCAAATTCGGTATTCTAAAGGCAGCAATAAACGCGTCTGAATAGTGCCCGGCACCAAAATACCAGGCAATCACCGCATCGCGAAGAAATCCCAGGATTCGGCTCAGTAATGTTGCAGCTCCGACAACGCCTGCTGCCTGAATCACCCGGGATTTTTCAGACATAGCTGAATTCGAAGAAAATAGCTTGACATTCGGATTTCTGTTATATAATTATGATAGTTTAATGTAATTAAATGCGTGTGTTTACACTATGACCATCTGCCATCAAAGGAGTATAACTTTGGCAAATCACAAATCAGCTGAAAAACGTGCGCGCCAGAACGAAAAACGGCGGCTTCGTAATAAAGCGGTCAAAACTCGAATCAAGCATATAACCAAAGATGTCCACCAGGCTATAGCTGAAGCCGCAAAAGAAGAGGCAAGGACCAAAATGGATGTGGCGCAATCCTTAATTGACAAAGCTGTCAAAAAAGGTGTCATTCACAAAAAAACAGCTGCCCGTAAAATATCCCGCCTGTCCAAGCTAATGAATACGATTGTTGTTTATTAGCGATCGGCTTTTTATGGCCCACCGTTAGAAATCATCACTGAAGCGGTTAATGACTCGCTCGGCGATGCGTTTTGACAATATCCGTATCGCATTCCGGCGGTTTGCATCCGTTATTTCCGGATTTAGGTTTACCAGGTAGGCTTCATAATCTGAAAAGTCCCCTCCTGTCCAGACCTTGCTGCCGTCGGTTTCCCTCAGTGTCAAGGCAACCGTTACGCTTACGCGCCGCTCATCGGCGACTGTCGGTTCACTGACCGAAATGGTCTCAAAGTTAACGTGTTTGATGACACCGCTCAAGACCACATCGGCTTCTGCCAACCCGGCTGCCAGACGATTCGTTTTGCGAAGGGTTAATTCAGAGAGCAGTGCGGCAGTGATGATGTTTTCCACGCCGGTTTCCTGAGTTTTATTTTCCAGAACGTTTACGAAAAGACGCTGGTTATCACCCGGAAATCCGCCCTGATCGGCGAACCGGTATCCGCAACCACCGAACAGTATTGCTACTGCAAAAATGAGTAGGCTAATCGAGTTTATTCTCAAGAACAGCTCCCAGTATAGGTTCAGAGGTTCAACGGTTGCGCGTTAAAAGGTTACGATAAAGGGCTAGGTATCGCCGGCAGTCAGTCAACCTTCGTAAGCACTTGGCCAGCAACCAGCTGTAAAAGACCAGCGGCCAAACTTTGAACCTAAAAAACCCTGAACCTCTGAACCTTTGAACCCTGAACCTTAGATGACAATATTGACCAATTTATCTTTGACGTAAATCACCTTTTTGACTGTCTTGCCATCGGTAAATTTCATAATGCGCGTATCTTCAAGGGCCTGCTGTTTGATGATTTCTTCAGGCGTGTTGGTGGCCACCGAGAATTTACTTCGCAGCTTGCCGTTTACCTGAATGACAATCAGCATATCATCTTCTTCCAGAGCTGCTTCCAGGTAAGAAGGCCATGGCGCGAGCAGAACGCTGGAGGTATAGCCAAGAGATTCCCACAATTCTTCGGCAAAATGAGGAACAATGGGGGCCAGCAGAAGCGTCAGAGACTCAACCGCCAATCGCATAACAGATGCCGTCTGGGGTTCTTCATCGGTTTTGTCTATCGCAGACATTGTATTAAATAACTCCATAACGGCGCTGATGGCCGTGTTAAAATGGTAGCGATCTTCAATGTCGCGTGTGACCTTCATGATGGTTTGATGCGATTTTTTGTACAGTTCCCTGACAGCACTTTCTAAGTTGTCCGCGTCGCCCTCGAATGCGACTGCGGATTTCACCCGGGCCATCCACTCATCCGACAGGCGCCAGACGCGGTTCAAAAACCGGTACCCGCCCTCGACGCCCTGTTCACTCCATTCCAGATCCCGCTCCGGCGGGGCCGCAAACAGGCAAAAAAACCGGGTAGTGTCAGCACCGTATTTTTCCAAAAGGATATTCGGATCAATGACATTCTTTTTAGACTTGGACATCTTTTCGACGCGGCCCACAACCACTGGCTGTTCGCAATGGCTACAGAACAGCTGGTCCTTTTCTTCTTTGACCTCCTCCGGCAAAAGGTATCCATGCCGGGGGCAGGAAACCGTTTCTTTACAAACCATCCCCTGTGTCAGCAAACGCGTGAAAGGCTCTTTAAATGTGACCAGCCCCTGATCGTATAATACCCGCGTGTAATACCGGGAGTAAAGCAAATGCAAAATCGCATGTTCAACACCGCCAATATACTGATCCACCGGCATCCAGTAATCCACCGCCTTTTGATCGAACATTCCATTGTCAAAGTTCGGACTGCAATAGCGGTCGAAATACCAAGACGATTCAACGAAGGTATCCATGGTGTCGGTTTCGCGGTGGGCATTAGGATCACCGCACTGGGGACACTGGACCTTTACGAATGCATCCAGCTGGGGCAGCGGCGATTTACCGCCTTCGAGCAATTCAACATCTTCTGGCAGGACGACGGGTAAATCGGATTCCGGTACCGGCACCACGCCACAGCTGTCGCAATGTATGATCGGAATTGGCGCGCCCCAGTAACGTTGCCTGGAAATGCCCCAATCGCGCAATCGAAAACTGACTTCTTTTTGCCCTAGGTTTTTTTCTTCCAAAAAGGCCGCAATCGCATCCATTGCCGCCCGGTTATCCAGGCCGTCAAATTCACCTGAATTGTCCATGATGCCGTCGTCGGTATAGGCTTCCGGCATGCTGGCACCATCTAAATCTTTGTCCGGCGGTTTGACCACAACCACAATGTCCAAATCGTATTTTTTGGCAAAATCAAAATCGCGTTGATCATGTGCAGGCACCGCCATGACGGCACCGGTTCCGTATTCCATCAATGCAAAATTAGCCGTGTAAATCGGCATACGAGCACCATTTAAAGGGTTGATGCAGTGGGCCCCGACAAATACGCCTTCTTTTTCATATTCTTCTATGGCTTTGTCAGATCGGTCCTGCATTGACATTCGTTCGACAAATTCCCGCACGGGTTTTTCCTGTGGCGTTCCGCCCGACAGCTGCAGGGTTAACGGATGCTCCGGTGCCAGGCACATGAAGGTCGCACCGAAAACGGTATCATGGCGGGTGGTAAATACCGGAATGGCAATATCCTGATTGTCAACCGGGAAACGAATCTCAGCACCGTAGCTTTTCCCGATCCAGTTTTTCTGCATCGTAATCACTTTTTCCGGCCAGCCGGGCAGTTGATCGGAGTGGGTCAATAAATCATCAGCGTAATCGGTCGTTCTAAAAAACCATTGTGCCAGTTTTTTCTGCCGCACCGGCTCTCCGCACCGCCAGCACATACCCGCTTCAACCTGTTCGTTGGCCAGAACCGTCTGGCAGGATTGACACCAATTGACAAAGGATTCTTTTCGGTAAGCCATACCTGTGGCATACATTTTAAGAAAGAGCCACTGCTCCCACCGGTAGTAATCCGGGCAGCAGGTTGCAATTTCCCGGTCCCAGTCATAAGAGAAACCAAGCTTTTTTAATTGCGCGCGCATCGCATCGATGTTGGCATATGTCCATTTGGCAGGATGGGATTTGTTGGCAATTGCCGCATTTTCAGCCGGCATGCCAAATGCGTCCCACCCCATGGGATGTAAAACGTTAAAGCCGCGCATTCTTTTGTAGCGGGCAACAACATCGCCGATAGTATAGTTGCGAACATGCCCTATATGAATTTGCCCGGAGGGATATGGAAACATTTCCAGAAGATAATATTTCTCCTTATCCGGATCCTCCTTGACTTTAAAAAGCTGGGTGGACTCCCAGAAATCCTGCCATTTCGGTTCAATTTTTTTTGGATCGTATCTTGAGCCCATAACCTCCACCTCTGCCTGCCGGGTTT
Organism: Desulfobacterales bacterium; assembly: GCA_050122255.1. GTDB lineage: Bacteria > Desulfobacterota > Desulfobacteria > Desulfobacterales > JAHEIW01 > JAHEIW01. The sequence continues at coordinate 2,441 of JASFJF010000001.1, read as the reverse complement.
CTATTTTTCCGCAAACATGTCGACGTCTTCCTTGCCACAAAATCATAACAATAGCAAGATAGTCCGTCAACTCATCGATACCACCGGCATCAGAGGACGGGCGTTTGTTGCGCTGATCCAAATAGATCGAACAGCCAGAAATCGTTTGACTTGTTATTGACAATTGCATATTGAGGCAATACGCCATTACCAAGCTTTGCTTGATTTGGAATGTTGGGAAAAAGAAATAAAGGTTATCTCTGCATGGGAATTAAGATCCTCATTAATGCCATTGATCCGGAAGAGTGCCGGGTTGCAGCAGTAAAAGCAAACAAACTGGAAGAATTTTATATTGAAAGTGCTGCCCGGGAAATTACCCAGGGCAACATTTACAAGGGAATCATAACCAGAATCGAACCCAGCCTTCAAGCCGTGTTTGTGGATTATGGTGCCGAACGGCATGGGTTTTTGCAGCGGCACGAAATTCACAGCGATTATTTCCATGAGAGTGAGGGCGGCGACCACTCGATCGAAAAGCTTGTCAGGCGCGGACAGGAGGTCATGGTTCAGGTCACCAAAGAACCCTTTATGAAAAAGGGCGCCATGCTGACAACTTATGTGTCTCTGGCAGGCCGTTATCTGGTGCTCATGCCGGGAAACGACAAACATGGTATCTCCCGTAAGATCGACGATGAAGATGAACGCAGCCGCCTAAAGAACCTGATTGATAATTTAAAAATTCCAGAAGGCTTTGGCCTGATCGTCCGCACGGTTGGGATGAATTGCACCAAAACCCTATTGGTGCGCGATTTGAAATATTTACTGCGCCTATGGAAAACAATTAAAAAAAGTGTCATGCAGGAAACAGCGCCGGCTTTGCTCTATCGCGAAAGGCATCTCGTTTTGCGGTCCATCCGCGATTACTTCACGCCGGAGGTGACCGAAATTTTAGTCGATGACCCCTCGGTGTTTCAGGAGGTCAAGGACTTTATCAAAATTATTTCGCGTAAACACCATAAAATCGTTCGATTGTATAAAGGGGCCAAACCGATATTTACTCAATTTGGAATTGAGGACCAGATCGCACCTATTTTTGAGAGCCGCATCAATTTAAAATCTGGCGGATCTATTGTGATTGAACAAACCGAAGCGCTGGTATCTATCGACGTGAATAGCGGCAAGAGCAAGCATGAACGGTCGATTGAAAAAACCGCTTTACTGACCAATCGTGAGGCAGCAGAAGAAGCTGCCCGCCAATTGCGCCTGAGAGATCTAGGTGGGCTGATTGTCATTGATTTTATAGACATGCGCGAACCCAAGCACCGTTCAGAAGTGGAACGCCACCTGCGGCGTTTCGTCGCTGAAGACAAAGCTAAAACGAAAGTCGGCAAGATTTCAAGATTCGGATTGCTGGAAATGTCCCGCCAGCGGATTCGGCCCTCGATTGAATTTGGCAGTTACCATCCCTGCCGCTACTGCAAAGGCAAAGGCCTGGTGGCATCGACAGAAACGCTGGCCGTTGGATTTCTTCGAAAGCTCAGTTTGGAAACTCTTAAGCCGGGAATCACCACTGTGATCGGTATCGTACCGGTGGATGTAGCCGACTATCTTTTAAATATGAAACGTAAAGATATTGCAGAGTTGGAGGAGCGCCGCAACCTGAGTGTCAAAATCGAAGGTGATCTGTCCATGACCCCGGGAGACAGCAACATCATCTATCAGGATCAGAAAAAACACTAGACCAATATATGAATTCGATATTGACAGTCCCATTATATTGCTGTATCTGGTGGCTCAATTTATCGCAAGACTTGTTGTTATTTCGCACGTAAACTTGCAATCCTTAAAAAGTGCGCTAATTTTGATAGTATTCGAGCCACTGACTTTGTGAGCGCCAGAAAATCGCAGGGTATGGGTCGAAGACATCAATCCAGTTGAGTGAGTTGTATCTCATTTAGAGGAGGTATTATTTTGATTGACATCGCTTATGCAATGGGTGGTGGAGGAGCCGGCGGAGAAGGCGTAGCTGGGTTTAGCGGGTTTATCCCGATCATCCTAATGTTCGTTATTTTTTATTTTCTGCTGATCCGCCCCCAGCAAAAAAGACAAAAAGAGCACCGAAGTATGATATCGAGTCTAAAAAAGGGGGACCGTATTATAACCAGCGGCGGTTTGCACGGTCGTATCACCGGAATAGATGATACGACATTAACGCTCGAAATAGCAGACAAAGTCAGGGTCAAAGTTGCGCGCTCCAATGTATCGGCCATGGTTCAGCCTTCTGCCCAGCCGCAACCGCAAAAAAAATAACAGCAACATTCGCAGTGGATCAATTTCGAATGCGATTGAAGACAATTTTAATGGTTGAATCGTTAAACGCTATGCCGGAAATAGGCGTTTAGCCATTCAACCATTTGTCTATTTGGCGCACTGAATGACGCTGCCAGCAGCGGGGCTATCTG